>CANRAC010000098.1 GCA_947628495.1 uncultured Bacilli bacterium | reverse complement strand
AGTAAAAATGTCAATTTATAATTTGAGAATTATTTATATTCTTTAAATAATTTAGTAGCTTTTTCTTCAATATCTTTAGTTATATCTTTAGTTAACTTTTGATAACCATCTGTTTGCTTTTTAGAAATACAATCGTCTATTGCTTTTGCTTTTCCTTTTTTGTATACGATAAAAGTTGGAGCAAATAGGCGGTTTTCACCTGTTTCATATTCTTTGTTGTTTTCATCAGTTACCTTATAAGGTGTTAAAAAGTCATTTAAAGTATTTAATACATCATGATAATATTTATCTGGATATACTTCATAAACTACTTGGCCTTCTTCACTAACTTTGTAATAGCCGCGTAGGTCAGATTCTTTTGTATTATCTTCGCGCACATTAACATAATAAATTTTATCTATATCATACTTTTTAGCTTCTTTTAAAACATAAGGTATAACAGAACGACACCAAGGACAACCTGAAAAACCAACATATAAAATAAAAGTATCTTTATTTGCAATTTTTTTCGTAACATCTTTAAAGGTCGTATATATAATAGGATTGTCTTTATCTATTTTGATACTGCGGTATTTAACGTCTGCTGTAGCCGTCTCCTTATTATTAAGACTTTCATAGTCATTTTTAAATTTTAAAGCATCTGTTTCTTTAACTTTACATCCTCCCAGGATTAAACATCCTAAAATTAAAACTAATAATAAACTTCTTTTTTTCACTTCTTTCACCTCAGTAGTTATTATAGCATGTTCTAAATTAAAAGAGGTAATTATTTTCGGTTTAATTAATAAATTAAAATACATAATAACCGGGGTCACTATGTATTTTAATTTATTAAAGATATAGAAAGCGTCAAAAAACAATTAGAAGGCAAAACTATTATTAAAGAAATTGTTGTTGCCAAAAAATTAGTTAATATTGTTGTCAAATAATTATAATATTTAAAACAAGAGATCAAAAATGGTTTCTTGTTTTATATTTATATATGATATATAATTTCTCTAGAGCATTTGATGTGAGTGTGGTCCTCCAATCTTAAAAATATGTAAAAAACTAAAAGGAAAATTAAAAAAAAATAAGGAGTTATAAATGGGTAAATATTATAGTAATGTTAATAAAGAAATTAAAAACTATTTGGAAATTTTAGAGCCAAATTTTCCAGAATGGTTAAATGAATATATAGATACAAAAGAATTATTATCCCAACAATATATTAGTATTACCAATGGTACAATTTATTCAAATTTATTCGAAAGTGATTTTTTCTTTTCGAGTCTTGATCATTCCGTGGCAGTGGCTTTAATTGTCTGGCACTTTACTCATGATAAAAAACAAACACTATCTGGATTATTTCATGATATAGCAACACCAGCATTTAAACATTGTGTTGATTTTTTAAATGGAGATTATATGAATCAAGAATCAACCGAAGATTTAACTACCGAAATTATTAAAAATTCTAAAGAAATAATGGCTTTATTAAAAAGAGACAACATTGAAGTATCAGAAGTAGATAATTATCATCTTTATCCAATAGCTGATAATGATACTCCTAAATTATCAGCGGATAGATTAGAATATTCATTATCTAAAGCATTATTTATTTATAAATTATTAGATTTCCAAAGTATTAAAGAAATATATGCTGATATAGAAATTCAAAATAACGAAGAAAATGAGATAGAACTGGGATTTAAAACGAAAAAGCTAGCTAGAAATTTTGTAAAAGTTACAAGTAAGCTATCTATTATCTATCGTGAAGATAAAACTAGGTATTCTATGCAATTTATTGCTGATGTTTTAAAAAAATTAAGTAATGAAGGTAAAATATCAAAAAAAGATCTATATGAATTAAAAGAAAGGGAAGTAATAGATATAATTGAAGTTTCTAAATATAAAGATGTTTTTAATTTATGGAAAAATGCTAAAAAAGTAAAGATTTCAAAAACAAAGCCAAAAAATGTTTATTATGTTCATCATGGAGCAAAAGTTAGATATATTGACCCCCTATTTAATGGGGAAAGAATTTCTAAATGTTGTAAAATAGCGAGGAAAATGATAGAAGATAATTTGGCCTATGATATGGATAATTATGTATATTTAGATTTTACAATTGATTAAATACAAAAATAATTATTCTATTATTAAATGAAAAAGGTTTGGAAAAATGGATAAAAATAGTATTATTGATAAAACAACATTTGAAGTTTGTATTCACGCTGAAGATCATCCAAAGGTATTTGTTTGCGATAAACATATTGCTCCTGCAATATCAATACTAAATAAAAAAGGTTATAAAACCTTTGCAAGTTGTTCTGGTCATTATAGAATAGAGTTTTATGAATACTTTGATGAAGATATAAGTAAGCTAAAAGAATATAAACAAGATGATAAAATTATCATAAAAAAAATAAAAGATAATAGTTTTGATTATTGGAAAGAAGTAGATAAAACATTATTATATATTTTATTTGCTGATAAATATGAATTTAGTAATTTACCAAGTGAATTTAAGCTATATATTAATGATGGATTAGATTATCCAAGAACTTGCATCGAGTGTGAAATTAATTATTATGATAAAAATAATGAGCATAGAAAAAAGATTGGTGTTTTAAAAGAAATAGATTACAAATGTAAATTGTTAATAGAATGGGCTGAAAATTTGCCAATAAATAAAATTTTTTAATTGGTATTCTAGTAATCATAAAATGGTCTAAATCAAACATTTAAAATTCATACTAAATAAAGATAGTATAACGACTTACTGATATAATTATCTAGTCTTGAAAAAGCAAAAATGCAAAGAGTTATATAACGAATATATCTTATTTGATTGAATGGAGAAAAAATGCTAAAATACAAATTAACCGAGGAGGTTTTGTATATGAAAGAAAATTTCATTAGCTCTTTTGATGAAAAAAATTACTTACTATCAACTTACTTTATTATTAAAGATAATGTGTTATTTAGGACTAAAAACTTTAATTTTGAAGATAATTTGTCAAATTGTTATTATATAAAAAAATTAGGAACAGTGTTTAATCCTAAAATTTGTGTTGATAAAAAAGAAAATAATAAGTGGACAAATAAAAATCAATTTTTAGAAGATTATAATTCGCTGGCAAACTTTATTTTTGAAAATAAGAGTAATTTTATATGTATAAGAGGGTTTAGTAGAGCAAGTATTTGTCAATTGATAAGATTGATTAATGAATTAAAAGGTACTAATATTAGACCAATTAAATTTAGTAATGAAATTGCAAGAGTTAAATATGAAAGACATATCCTAACAAAGGAAGATAGAATAAGAAAATTACATAAAAAATTAGAAAAAACAAATGAAAGCGAAACTTCAGAAGATTATCTTAAAATATCAAATAGTGTTTTTGGTGAAAGAAGAATATTATCTCGTCAGAAAATTATAAAGAAATTATAAAATTGAAATTTAGTATGATTTTTCTTTTATCCATCGTTATTGGCTAGCCGATAGCGTTCTTGTTATCATTTGGAAAAAATGGTTTATTAAAGCTGAGCGCTTGAAATTTGCTCAGCTTTTTATATGTCTATTTTTTTACAAAAACTAACTATTTCTAGTTAACTTTTATAAATCTCGAAATAAAATAGAAGGAAGAAGTACAAATTATAGCATGACATATTATTATAATTTAATCACTATTTTTCATTTTTTCAGAAATTAGCAACTAATTTTTCTAAATTTTCTGGGTGCTTCATTAATTTTGATAATAATTGCATAGCAATTTGCCATATTTATTATAAAGTTTTCAAAAAAAATGCAAAATAAAGCGAGAAAAGAAGAAGTGTAAAGTTAGTTTAAATTATCTAAACATGTAATTTGTAATTTTGCCTTTCATCTATTTCTTGATTTCTTTTAAGCAATTCCTCTTTTACTTTTTCTAATACATCGGGATTTTCTTTTAAAAACTTTACAACATCATAAGGAAGTAATCCGGTTGCACTTGCCGCTGCATCATAATTAACCTCCTATTTAATTTACGTATTATAATAGCATTAGAAGTATTATTTGGGAATGCTCTAAATTAAAACAATTTATTATTTTCACACGCATATGGTATGTGAGTAAGTTTTTTTAAATGATAAAATAAAACTACTCTCAATTTAAATTTAAGAGTAGTTTTTATCTATACTCGAAGAATTTTACGAGTTTCCTATCAACATTGGAGGGCCTAGTCGGATTTGAACCAACGCATCAGGGAGTTGCAGTCCCACGCCTTACCACTTGGCTATAGACCC
>CANRAC010000097.1 GCA_947628495.1 uncultured Bacilli bacterium | reverse complement strand
TACCAATTTTTTATTGTATTTACTTTTCCATTTTATTTCTTTATTTTGTTAGTTGTATTTACTTTTCCAATTCACCAAAAGAAAAAAATTAGAGAATATCCCTAATTTATTATATTTTACTGACTTGAAATAATTCAACTTCAACTGGTGTTTCTTGACCAAATAAATCGATTAGAACATTTAAACGGCTATTTTCTAAATCGACAGTATCGATTGTTCCTTCCATACCTTTAAATGGTCCATCAATAATATTCACCTTATCGCCTTTTTCTAACTTAACGTCAGCATCTAAACGGCTCATACCCATATTAGCTAATATTCTATCAATTTCTTGAGGAAGTAATGGTGTGGGTTTCGCACCTTTTCCTGATGAACCTATAAAACCAGTAACTCCTGGTGTATTACGAACGATATACCAAGCTTCATCACTCATAATCATTTCTACTAAAATATAACCAGGAAACATTTTTTTGGTTTTTTCTTTTTTTACGCCATCTTTAATTTCTACTTCAGTTGTTTCGGGAACAATAACACGAAAAATATAGTCTTGAAAGCCCATAGATTCCGCACGCATTTCCAATTTTTCTTTAACTTTACTTTCATGTCCGCTGTACGTATTTACTACATACCATAATTTTTCCATTAAAAGGCCCCCTTAATGAGTGAAATTAAGATATTTAATATTATAAAGAAGAAAGCAATTATAATACAAACTACTAAAGTAGCAATTGTATATTTCACAATTTCTTTAAATGTTGGCCATTTAACTTTCTTCATTTCCATTTTAACATCGTGGAAAAGTCCTTTTTTACTTTTTTTTACCTTTTTTTCTTTTTCTTTTTTACTCATATAACTCCCTCATTTTAATTCAAAATAAAAACACTTCTTTGTGCTAAACATAATATAGCATAAGGATTTTTAATTTGCAAGCCTTTTAACTGATTTTTTTTAATCTTTTACACTTAAAAAACCACCTTACCAGGCAGTTATTATTTTACTTTACTGACTTCTAAAGCTTTAATAGTTCGATCTAACTCTCTAAAACCATATTTCTGATAATTAGATTTGGTTAAGATTGCTTCTTCATCCAAGTCCTTATTTTTTAAATTAATATATTTTTTAGCTGTCTGTTTATCAATTGGTTCATAACTAATGATATCATCTATTCTACTGATTATTTCTTTACTCAAAAAGTTATTATCAACGGCCGTATTAGAAAATCCCATCGTATTTTGGACATTAGCATTAGATGTCATAAAGATTAAAGTATTGTCAAATTTAATTTTTTCATTATCCGAAGTTGTTATCCATCCTTCATCTAAAATTTGTAAAAATAAGTTAATAACTTTAGGGCACGCTTTTTCAATTTCATCTAATAAAATTAACGAATACGGATTATCTTTTACTTGTTTAAAAATATAATCATCATTATAGCCAACATATCCAGCTGATACCCCAATTAATTTATTTACGGACGTATCTAAATTATATTCACTCATATCTAATCTAATTAAATTGATATTTAAAGATTTTGCAATTGTTTTCACGGTATAGGTTTTACCTACTCCAGTTGGACCTGATAATAATAAAGACATTGGTTTAAGATTATTACTTTTTTGTTTTCTTTTAAAATTCGACAAAATTTTATCAACCGCTTTTTTTTGCCCTATTATCGTTTTATTTAAGTCTTTTCTTAATTTATTAAATATTTTGGTTTTATTTTCTAAAATAGGAATATTAGTTTTATTTTCAATGACTTTTAAAATATCGCTTCTCATAATTTTATTTTGAGGTTTTTGCTTAATTAATACAATTTTATTTTTTATATTGTCTGCTTGCGTTTTTGCTTTTAGAGCATTAACATAATCCTGTTTAATAATATATTCTTTTTTAGCTTTTTGCACTTTTTCTAATTCCGCATTTAGTTTTTCTAAAGGATTATTAGTTAAATTATGTAGTTTAACCTTCGCACAGACCGAATCTAAAACGTCAATACATTTATCTGGATTATTTTTATTATAAATATATTTATTAGCTAAGGAGATGATATCTTTAATATTTTTGGAAGTAATAGTAATATGATGATGATCTTCATATTCTTTTTTGATTGATTTTAAAATAAACTCCGTATCCGCTTCATTAGGTTCTTGAATAAATATTTTTTGAAATCTTCTTTCTAAAGCTTTATCTTTAGCAATAAATTTATCAAATTCTTCGGTGGTAGTTGCTCCGATACATTTTAATTTTCCTCTAGCTAAATAGGGCTTAAGAATATTTGAAGCATCAATAGCTCCTTCCGCTCCTCCGGCATTTACTAAAGTATGGATTTCATCAACAAATAAAATAATGTCTTCTTCATTTATGACTTCCTCGATAATTTTATTTAATCTTTCTTCAAACTCGCCGCGATATTTTGTGCCTGCTACTAAAGAAGACATTTCTAACATAATGATTTTTTTATTTAAAAGTTCACTAGTTACTTTTCCTAATTCGATCCTTCGCGCCAGTTCTTCAACAATGGCTGTTTTTCCCGTTCCCGCTTTACCAACTAATAAAGGATTATTTTTATTCTTACGCAGTAACGTTTCGATTAACAACGTAATTTCTTTTTCTCTTCCGACAATTTTTTCCTTTAAATTTACTTCTTTATTCAGATTTCGTCCTATTTCATAAATAGTAAGTTTCTCTTTATTTTGACTGTTTTTACTTCTTAATTCTTTATATAATTTATCTAAATTTACATCTAAACTTATTAAGATGCGAATGGCAATACCCTCTGATTCTTCTAATAAAGCTAAAAATAAATGCGTAGGCGTAACTAAACCGTTATTTTCTTCTTTGGCATCACTTAACGCTCCTTCAATAACTCTTTTTAGTAAAGGAGTATAAAGTTTTATATCACTTTTTTTACTACCTATGCCTACTACATCAATAAGTTCTTTTTTAAAACGATTATAAGTGATACCATAACTATTTAGAGTTTTACTAAGTTTATCATTATTAGCCAAAATAGCTAGAAGTAAGTGTTCACTACCTACATAAGGATGTTTTAAGTCTTCCATTTCTTTTTCGCACTTTTTAAATATTCCAGCTACTTCAAAGTTAAAATTATCAAACATAATATCCTCCTTTATTATTCTATGAATATCATGAATATAATTTTAAGCTTTTATTCAAAAAATAATGTCAAAAAAAAGACGGTTGAGTGTTGAAGATGATTAAGATTTCTTTTTTCTTAAATATTTAAAATCATCAATACTAGCATCTATATTAACTAAATTTTCTTCATACTGGTTTTTTATTTTTTCCCTCCAAGCTTGTAAAATTTCTATATATTTATCAGCATTATTTTTAAATTCAGTTAGAATATTGTCAATGTTTTTTTCTAAAAAGTAATAAATTACTTCGATACTATTTTTAAAGTCTTTTTGAAAAGAAACACTCTCAATGTCTTTAACGGTATCATCTATTACCTGTTGGATGCAACTTAAAATAAGTTCATTATTGGCAAGGCCAGAATATTCAAAATGTTTTATGTTACATCCTTGCAAGTTTTTGTGAGCAAGATAAATTCCCCGTGGCGTAAAACCTATATGAAGTAAATTTTGCCTATTACCAATTTCCATTTTTAAAGTTATAGACTTTTTTTGCTCATCTTTATTTTGAACATTAATAACTAAAGACCCTTCATTATCAATCAAATAAATAGCATATTGAATATTGCCAGGCATAAGTTCTCTCATCTGAAAAAATCTAATATAATGTGAAGCATATGGTTTGCCAACTCTAACTGTTGTTTTAAAATCAGTTGAAACATAACCTATATCATCAGCATAATTTATTACTCCTATTTTTGTATAGGAAATTTCTTTTAAAGAATAGTTAGTTTTTTTATTAATAATGTGCTTATTTTCAATCTTATAACCAACTTTATCTAAAAACAAATTGATTTTTTGTTCATCCATTTATAACACCTCAAGCTTAGAATAGCAAAGTTTTTAAACATTAGCAAGGTCTTAACTATTACTTAGAGCATTAAAAATTAATTCTATAAAAATATTATTCTATAATCGCAAGTACATATTTAATTAAACTATTTTTTACAATTTTATCTTCTAATTTATTAATAGAAAATGTTTTACTACCTGCATGATTAAGAGATGTTCCACAATGATAAATTTCTTTTTGATCTAATATAACGTATTTATCATGAAAATCATTATTATAAACTACTTTTAGATTTTTATATTGTTTTTGATATTTATTTATATCTATTTCTTTTAATAAACAATTATTTTTACATATTATAG
>CANRAC010000096.1 GCA_947628495.1 uncultured Bacilli bacterium | reverse complement strand
TTATGACACAAAGTTAAGGTATATTGTCCCATATGATTTTCATTTATATTATTAACATAACTTATGGCATTTTCGGCAAGGCCTATATAATAACTAAAAGAATTAAGAACAAGTTCTTTTTCTTTGCCAATTTCTCTTATTTGATATTCAAAATAATCAATTTTTTCACTCCATAAATTAGCCCAATCATTACGATATAATTTGCTTTTCTCGGGATTTAAGACTAAATTCTTTTGAAAATTAGTAATATCAATTAAATCTAAACTTTCATTACTATTATAATTCACTTTTAACAAAACATATTTTAGATCATCAATTACTGTAACTATCTTCTTATCTTTATTATAGATAAATTCATGACACTTAATATTTTTAGTTTGCAATTCAGAGGTGACAGTTAATAAATCTTGTAAATCTTCTAAAGGCCTTGTTAAAACAACAAAATAATATTGATTATAGTTGGATTCAAAAAAATAATAGTTTCCCTTACTATTTAGATTTTCAATTTTTATATTGTAAAAATATTCAATATCACTTTTCATACTAAAATGTATGAAAAAACTTAAGCGTTTATGCTTAAGCTGCTTGTTGTAAATTTAAAGTTGGATTTTGAACAGCTGGTTGAATTGGCGTTGTTGGCGTTGGATTAACTGGTTGATTTTGAATAGATTGATTTAGATTATTAGAAGCTTTTACCACTTCATTAGTTGCTTTTACAACATCAGCCATTTCATTTACTTTATCTTCAATATAATCCATATTTTTAGCTTGCATTAATAAATCTTCTAGACGACGACGCATTTGCTCTTTAATAGTTTGTTGACGAATTCCTGTTCTATTAACTAAATTTTCAAACTCTTTAATAAATTCTGCATCAGATAAAACATTAACAGGAGCTGGTTCATTAACAGCAGGTGGAGTATCTACTACAGGAGCTGCTGCCGGTTCTACCGCAGGCTGTGCTTGAGCATTCATATCAAATGGCGCAATCATATCCTCAATTGGCGTATTAGGATTTAAACTTTCAGGTGCTGGTTGAAAATCAGCTGGTGCTGATGTTGTAGGAGTATCAATAGTAGGTTGTTCTACAATGTCTAAATTCTCCACCGCTTGGGGTACTTCAGGAACAGCAGGAGTTTCAGCTAATTGATCTTGAGGTGCTGTTTTGTTAGCCATTAAAGTATTATAAGCTTTTTTTAATTTATCTTTTCCATCTTGCTGTAAAGCAATTACTCTTCCAGCAGCAATGGTAAAAGGAAAAGTACCTAATTCTATAAAATTATATGCTGGCATTATGCATTACCTCCTGTAATTATTGCACGCATAACGGATTTAATACGTGTCCATTCATCATCAGTTTCTACATTAGCAAGAGTATATTTTCCTGCCTCTTCAATTAATTGGGAAACATGCAATTTAGCAAGCCCGTTTGGATCAACTTCATTATAAGAATAAATTACATATTTACGACTAAAATCGGGAATTTCAAAAGCAGCAATTATTTCAACTTCGACTGTCTCTCCTTTTTCATTTGTAGCATTTATTTTATCTGGCATAAAAATCCCTCGCTATTCTAAAAACATTATAGCAAAATGTTTTTTAACTTTCAATAGATATATTTTTCTTTATATTATATTTAACACTATCAACATTAATTTTGACAGTTTGCAATAAATTGAATTTTTTGTCATTAATAAAAATAGTTTTATCTAATTTAGTCGCCGGATTAATATTGGAAAGCAAAAATAACTCCGTGTTTTTTTCATAAATTATATCTATTTCTGGGCAATGTAAATTTTTTATTAAACACTTTTTTAAAAGCTCATTTTTATCAAGTAACTTTAAATGATATAGTGGAGAGTCGAAGTGCCAATCATCTTTGGGAATATTAACGATCATTTTATGAATGTTTTTAATTTCCCAATAATTAATTAATTTAATAAAAATAAATAACATAACTACCCCAACAAAAATATACGCAGCGATGATAGTTGAGATATTAGCATGATCATTTAGTAAAATGTTAGCTCCTAAAATAACGCTAATGAAATAACTTAAAGAAATTAAAATTTTGTTTTTTATTTTCATTCTCTCACCATTAAATCATATTTAAAAAAATAGCCTTTTAAGACTATTTCTTTTTACTTTTTTTGGTTTTTGATTCAGTTTTTTCTTTTTTGGCGGGGATTGGCAAAGTATCTCTACGCGATAAATTTAATCGGCCGCGATTGTCATAACCTAAAGCTTTAACGCGAATTTCATCACCAACGGCCACAATATCTTTAGGATGTTCAACTCTTTTGTTATCAAGTTGAGATACATGAACTAATCCTTCACATCCTGGCCATAATTCCACGAAACAGCCAAAATCTTCTACTTTAACAACCTTACCTGTATAAATAGCACCTGGCTCAACTTCCCGAACAACGGCTTCAATCATTTCTTTAGTTTTATTGATAATATCTTCATCAGTATGATAAATAATTACTCGTCCATCATCTTCAAGATCAACTTTAACAGCATCTTTATCATTAACTGATTTAACGTTACTAGCTTCTAAAATGATTTTAGTTATCATTTCTCCGCCTCGGCCAATAACATCTTTAATTTTTTCTGGATCAATATTAAAGGTAGCAATCTTTGGTGCATATGGACTTAACTCTTTACGAGGTTTAGAAATACAATTTTCCATTACATCTAATATTTCCAAACGGGCTTTTTTAGCCTGAGCTAAAGCCTCTTTTAAAATATTTTTGGTAACACCTTTTATTTTGATATCCATTTGTAAAGCACAAATACCATCTCTTGTTCCAGCAACTTTAAAGTCCATGTCCCCCATATGATCTTCTAGGCCTTGAATATCCGTTAAAATAGTATACTTTCTACCTTTAGTAACAAGACCCATGGCAATACCAGCAACTGGGGCTTTGATTGGAACTCCGGCGGCCATTAAAGAAAGACAACCGGCACAAATAGTAGCTTGAGAGGAAGATCCATTACTTTCTAAAATCTCACTAACAACTCGAATAGTATAAGGAAATTCTTCTTCACTTGGAATAACTTGAGCAAGAGCTCTTTCTCCTAAAGCCCCATGACCAATTTCTCTTCGTCCTGGTGCGCCATAACGGCCTGTCTCTCCTACACTAAAAGCGGGGAAATTGTAATGAAGCATAAATCTTTTAGAATCTTCTAAACCTAGGCCATCTAAAATTTGATGTTCGCCAATAGCTCCTAAGGTGGTCGTAGCTAAAGATTGAGTTTGACCTCTAGTGAATAAGGCCGAACCATGAGTTCTTGGCAATAAATCAATTTGGGCATCCAAAGGACGAATTTCATCAATTTTACGACCATCAGGTCTAATTTTTTTATCAGCAATTAAACGACGAACTTCATCAGCCTCAATTTTATCCAGAATTTTCTTAACTTGTTTTAAGTATTCCTCAGCATCTTCTCTCTGTCCATAAATTTCCGTAAAATTACCAATAGCATCTTCTTTAATTTCGGCAATTTTCGCTTCTCTTTCTTGTTTATCTTTTATACAAATAGCTGCTAAAATATCATCTTTAGAGTATTCTTCCACCGCTTTTTGCAATTCTTCATCAATTTTAGCTAATTCCACTTCAACTTTTTCTTGACCAATTTCAGCAATAATTTTTTCTTGGAATTCACATAATGTCTTAATATGTTCATGGCCAAACATTAAAGCATCCAACATTACCTTTTCACTAACTTCCTGAGCGCCTGCTTCCACCATACAGATGGCCTCTTTAGTTCCAGCGACAGTTAAGGAAAGTTCACTTTGCTCAGTTTCCTCCGCGGTAGGATTGATAATAAAATTTTTACCAATTTTACCAACGACAACCCCGGCAACAGGACCATCAAAAGGAATATTGGAAATTCCTAAAGCTAAAGATGACCCAAATAACGCTGTCATTTCTGGTGAACAATCTTGATTAACTGATAAAACAGTATTAATAACTTGAACTTCATTGCGGAAGTTTTCATCAAACATTGGTCTAATTGGTCTATCAATTAAACGCGCAGCTAAAGTGGCATTTTCACTAGGTCGCCCTTCTCTTTTGATAAAACCACCAGGGATTTTACCAACAGAATATAATTTTTCATTATATAAAACGGTTAAAGGAAAGAAATCTTGTGTTACTGCATTTTTACCCATAACAGCTGCCGTTAAAATGACAGTGTCTTCATATCTTACTAATACACTACCATTAGCTTGTTTAGCCATTTCGCCTGTTTCAACAACTAATTTTTTTCCTAAAAAATCTAATTTAAAAACTTTTTTCATTTTCTACCTCCATAATTACTATGGTAGTGTGCATAGTTTAATGCAAACTACCTGTTTTTTCTTTTAATTATCAGTATTTTTCCTATATTTTTTTAA
>CANRAC010000095.1 GCA_947628495.1 uncultured Bacilli bacterium | reverse complement strand
GATAAAAATAAAAAAATAGAAATTGCGATGCAAATAGCAGAGCTTAAAAAAGGAAGTGTTTAAAATGGTAGAAATAAAAAGTTTAGAGGAAAGAAAAAAAGATTTATTAAAAGTAGGAAAGACAAGAGGATATATTACTTTTGAAGAATTAGCCAATGCTTTAAAAGGTCTAGAAGTTGATAATGATACTTTAGATGATTTATATAATTTTTTTGTTGAAAACAATATTGAAATAATTGCTGAAGATGAGGAAGATAGCGACTCTTCAAAATCTAAAAATGAAGTTGAGATTTTAAATGATGAAGAAATAACTAAGGACGTCAATATCAATGATCCTGTTCGTATGTATTTAAAAGAAATTGGCCGTATTAGCTTACTTTCAGCCGAAGAAGAAAGAGAGTTATCCATAGCTTCCGCAGCAGGAGATGAGATGGCTAAAAACAAATTGGCGGAATCCAATTTACGTTTAGTAGTTTCTATTGCCAAACGTTATGTAGGTCGCGGTCTTTTATTTCTTGATTTAATTCAAGAAGGAAATATTGGGCTAATGAAAGCCGTTGAGAAATTTGATTATGATAAAGGATATAAGTTTTCTACTTATGCTACTTGGTGGATTAGACAAGCTATTACCCGTGCTTTAGCGGACCAAGCACGAACTATTCGTGTTCCAGTTCATATGGTCGAAACAATTAATAAAATGGTGCGTATTCAAAGACAAATGACTTTGGAATTAAATCGCGAACCATCTGAAGAAGAGATAGCTAAAAGAATGGGTATTACTGTCGAAAAAGTTCGTGAGGTTATTAAAATTTCTCAAGATCCAGTTTCTTTGGAAACCCCAATTGGCGAGGAAGATGATTCTCATTTAGGAGACTTTTTACCAGATATTAATAGCATGTCTCCAGAGGAATATGCCACTAATGAAATATTAAAAGAGGAAATAAAAAATGTTTTAATGACTTTACAAGAAAGAGAACAAGAAGTATTGGAATTAAGATTTGGTCTTATTGATGGAACAAGTCATACTCTAGAAGAAGTAGGAAAAAGATTTAATGTTACGCGTGAACGTATTCGTCAAATTGAAGCCAAAGCTTTACGTAAATTAAGACATCCTTCTCGTGCTAAAAAGTTAAAAGACTTCTTAAGTGATGACTAATGCTCTCTTTAAGATTAAAAGCTATTACTTCTTTAATTAACAAGCATGATAATGTTATAGATATTGGCTGTGATCATGGATATTTGTGTCTTTATCTTGCTCATTTAGGCTGTGCTAAATTAATAGCTAGTGACATTAATCAAAATGCTTTAAATAATGCCATTGCAAATATTAAAAAGGAGAAAATGGAAGATAAAATAATGACAGTTTTAAGTGATGGTTTAACAAATATAAATGTTAAAGGCTTTAATACTGTGGTTATTTCTGGAATGGGAACATCTACTATTTTAAAAATTTTAGCTGATGCGCATAAATTAGAAAATATTGAAAAAATTATTGTCCAAAGTAATAATGATTTATTTTCATTAAGAAAAGTAATGAATAGTAGAGGCTATATCATAAAGCAGGAATTAGTTGTTTTAGATAAAAATAAATACTATGTCATAATTGAATTTATAAAAGGAGTCCACAAATACAATTATTCAGAGCTCATGTATGGGCCGATTTTAATTAAAAAGAAGGATAGTAAAGATTATTTTAATTATTTATTAACTAAAAATATTACTATTTTAAACAAAGTTCCGAAATTAAAAATATTAATTAGAATGAAAATTAAAAAACAAATAAAAATAATCAAAAAGATATTAGTTTCTAATTGATTATTTTTTTTATTTGCGATAAGATATAAAACTATAAAGAGGTGGATTATAAATGAGTGAGGCGGTTGTTAAAACCCAGCTTGTGACAATTATTAATTATTTAAAACAATATCAAAGTGCTTTAAAAGGAATAGCTAATGATAATAATGACGAAGATGAAGAAATAGTTAAATTAAAACGAGAAATAACTAAAATAGAACATATGTTAAAAAATGTTAAAAAACAAATAGGAGCTATTTACAGTATTGAAATTAATCATTTAGTTAAACAAGCAGATAGTATTATTGATAATATTTGGAATGATATCACTTGGAATAGGTACCAAAGTTTACCGGAAATTAAACCAGTAATTATTAGACGAGCCAAGAATGAATATTGTAAAATTTTAAAAGATATTAATAATCAGATTAGTGAAATAACGGAAAGCTTATCTGTTAATAATTTACAATCTTCTTTAGAACAACTATATAATAATTATGCTTATTTCAAACAAATAAACGATAATTACCAAGATATCTTTTGTAGTGATTTTGATGGAAAATTAAATATGTTTAAAAAGAACACATTTCATAATTTTAATGATTTATATTTAGAAATTCGCTTACGTTGGGGAAGAAATGAGGAGAAACCAGACTCATTAGAAAGTCATTATAAAAAAACATATACTATTACAAGTTAATTAGATATAATTAAAATACGGAGGAAGTAAAATGGAATCAATTGTATATGATTTTTCAGCCGACGGTGATAAAGAGTTGGAAAGCAGTTATGATGTATTTTATGATGATTATATGTCTCATAGAAGAGAAATTCAGCGAGATAGTTATATCGAGTTATTAGAATCTATAAAAAAATTTAAGCATAAAAAGGGAATCTATGATTATTTAGTTAATAATGATGATACATCATTTTTGGACAATGATCTTAAATTATTTAACAAAAAATGGATTAACCAAGATGCTGAACTAATCGAATGGGTAAAAACTACCCCAGCAAGTATAAAAAGTGCTCTAGTTTATGGTATGAGTAGAGTTAGGATGCGAAATGAAGACAATAAAAAGAAAATGCAAGAAATGTATTCCGATATCGATAGTCTAAAAAAAATGCTATTTAATTGTAGAACAGTTAAAGGAAGTTTACAAACTTATTTTATCGTTTGTATTGAAAATTCTTCTTACTTAAGTGATCCGGAAATATTAGATGTATTATCACATGGTAATTATCTGCAATATGAAGAAGATACCATAAAAGGATTATTAGAAAATAAGAAACTTAATAATTCCTTTCTTTTAAAAGAATATTTTTCTATAGAAGGTGAGCAAAGAAAAAATTTTAATAATAAAATAGATAAAATTTTAAATTCTTTTGATGATGAAGAAATTATAAAAAAAGAAATAGAAAATCTTATGTATATAATTAGAAAATACAACCAGGGCCAAGCAGCAGGTAGTTATATGGATATGTATGACTTACCATGTTATAAAGATGAAAAAATTCGCCAATATATATTTAAAGTTGCCTTATCTTACCTAGAAACGAAAAATAATATGACTTTTTCTAGGTATCTAATGGTAATTTACGAAGCATTAAAAGATGAAAAATTACGAAACAATAAAGAACTATTAAAGGCTTTTTCTAAAGCTGCTGGTTGGTATCATTCTCGTCTTTTACTTAATTGCTTTAAAGATGAGAGGGTTGTTCAAAATAAAGATTTAATTAATTTAATCGTCAACATGCCAAATTTTTATACTTTAGAACAATTAATGTTAGCTTATGAAACAAATAAAATAGGAAATAATATGGATATTTTAACACAGATAGCATCCTATTCTCCTGATGTGAAACTTATGGAAAGTGCAAGAAATAAATATGGTCAATCAGAAAGTGAAAAGGAAAGAATTAAAAGATTAACCAAAGTTGAAAATGAAAATCGGAAAAACATAGAAGCCCAATCGAGGCGCTATTTTCGCTAAAAGTAGTTTAACGAATAGCTAAGACTTCAAAAAACTTAAATAAAACCAAGTTTCAAAAATATATACAAAAGGAAGATAATTTTATATAATTAAAGAAGTGGAGGAAGTAGTAATGGAGAAAAAAGAAATAAAAAAAGATGTTAAAGAAAACTTAAAAAAAATTAAAGGAAATAAATTTATTAATGAATTTAAAGAATTTATCGCTAAAGGTAATGTAGTTGATTTAGCTGTCGGTGTTATTATCGGAGGTGCATTTGGTAAAATTGTAACTTCAATAGTGAGTGATTTATTAATGCCTGTTATTGGCGTAATAATTGGTGGTCATGATTTTACATCTTTAAAAATTACTTTTGGTAATGCCAATATCATGATTGGTAATTTTATTCAAAATGTTATTGACTTTTTAATTATCGCAATATGCATATTTGTAATTGTTAAAGTAATTAATAAAATAATGCCAAAAAAAGAAGAAGAACCAGTTGAAAAAACTAAAAGCGAAGAAGCTGTGTTATTAGAAGAAATTAGAGATTTATTAAAAAAAGAAAAAACCAAAAAATAAAAATACTAAATGCAATAATTTAGTATTTTTTTATCTTAATAAATAAGCAGCTATACCGATAAGAGTACCAACAACCATTACGATAAGCAT
>CANRAC010000094.1 GCA_947628495.1 uncultured Bacilli bacterium | reverse complement strand
GATTATTTTAACAAGTTAAAATAATCTATCGTTGGTTTGTCGTGACTCTGTCACTTTTGTTTGACAAACCTACAAATCTGCAATTCTTTTATAAAAATTTTTTATATTCTTTAAATTCGGAGCTATTTTCTAAATCCGTATCAGCGAGTTCTTTAAATAATTTCTTTTGATTTCTATCAAGTTTTGTGGGAATAATAATTTTAGTTACCACAAACATATCTCCTTTTTTCAAAGAGTTTGGCACTTTTATACCTTTACCGCGCAGTTTTAGCTTAGTACCATTTTGCGTACCTTCTTTAATCTCCAAAATAACATTGCCATAAATCGTTGGTATTTCTTTTTTACAACCAAGTGCAGCTTCAGTTATAGTAAGAGGAAGTTCAAAATAAATATCTTCTTCATCTCTTTCAAAAATAGGATGATCTTTGACATTAAACTCGATATAAATATCGCCATTAGGACCACCATTATAACCAGCTGATCCTTTGCCAGAAATTCTAATTTTATTACCTGTATCTACTCCTTCTGGTACCTTAACAACTATTTCTTTATTTTTAGTTATATGGCCTTTACCACGACAAGCACTACATGTTGTTTTAAAAGTTTTGCCAGTGCCATTGCAGTCAGGACAAGTACTTTCGGATTGAAAGACACCAAACATAGTTTGTTGTTGTTGAACTACTCGGCCTCGACCGCCACAAGTAGAACAAGTAGATTCGTCAAAGCCCCCTTTACCATCACATTTATCACATTTTTCATCTAAATCTAATTTTAAGGACTTTTCACAACCAAATACGGCTTCTTCAAAAGTTAAGTTCATTCGAATTAAAGAGTCTTGACCTTTAACGGGACGATTTTTCCGATTTGAACGGCCGCCAAAACCACCGAAGCCACCAAAAGCTCCTCCAAATAAATCTCCAAAAATGGAACTTAAATCTATATCGTCGGTACTAAATCCGGAAAAGCCACCAAAACCGCCACCGGCATTAGGATCGAAAGCCGCATGACCAAATTGATCATATTGACGACGTTTTTCAGGGTCCGATAAAATAGCATAGGCTTCCCCTATTTCTTTAAACTTTTCTTCCGCTCCCGGTTCTTTATTAACATCGGGATGGTATTGTTTTGCTAGTTTTCGAAATGAACGTTTTATTTCATCTTCAGTCGCATTTTTAGAAACACCTAAGACCTCATAATAGTCTCTTTTATTACTGTTCATATTTAAAACCTCTATTCTTTATACAATTTTTTTAAATCTAAAACCAAGCCCTCAAAATAGTTAAAGGTGTCTTCAATAGTTTCAGTTTTACTCATATCTACTCCCACTACTTTTAGAGATTCAATTGGGGTTTTAGTTTGACCAAGTTTCAAAAATTCTAGATATTTTTGAACAATGTCTTTATCACCACTTAATATTTTCATAACAATATTAATAGCTGCGGCGTAAGCTGTAGCATATTGATAAACATAAAAATTCATATAAAAGTGAGGAATTCTTTCCCATTCATATTTTATGATATCATCTACTACGATATTTTTTCCGTAATATTCCTTATTCAAATTATAATAAATATCACACAAGCTACTATAAGTTAAAGTTTGACCACTTTGATCTTTTTCATGAATAATTTTTTCAAATTCCGCAAACATCGTTTGGCGATATATAGATGCTTTAAAATCTTGGATTAAATCATCTAGTAAATATTTCTTTTCATTTATGTCTTTCGTATGAGCAATTAAATATTTACTAAGTAAGATTTGATTTACTTGACTAGCTACTTCGGCCACAAATATCGAATATTCATAATCCTGAAAAGCTTGATTTTTAATAGCATAATAATAATGCATAGCATGTCCTAATTCATGAGCTAAAGTTGACACACTATATAAAGAACCATCAAAACTTAATAAAACATAAGGATGGGCATTGTAACATACTGTACAATAAGCGCCATTTCTTTTCCCTTTATTAGGACAAAAATCAATCCATCTTTCTGTAAAGGCCTTATTTAAGTCATTAATGTAAGTATCCCCTAAAACACGTAAAGCTTTATTAAGTAATTCTTTAGCGTCCTTTTCGGTATATTTTTTCTTAACCTGTTTAACAATTGGTGCATACGTATCATAAATGTGAAGACTTGGTAAATGTAAGGCCTCCTTTTTTAAGTGCCAATATTTAGATAATGGAGAAATATTATTTTTTACGGTTTTTATTAAATTATCATATATTTCATCAGGAATGTCATTATTATATAAAGAACAATTTAAAGCACTCTTATAACCTCTTATATCAGCTAATCTATTATTTTTATTAACTTCAGCCATTAATAAAGAGGCATAAGTATTTTTGAAATTACTATAAGTTTCATGCAATTTTTTAAAAGCATTTTTTCTTAATTTTCTATCATTAGATTCTAAAAATTTACGATAATTTTGTTCGGATAATTCGACTTTTTGACCTTTTTCATCTTTAATTGAACCAAATGTTAAATCTGCATCAGTTAGAAGTGAATAAACATCATCGGCTGTTCGAAAAGTACTAGAAACACTAGATAATAGTTTTTCTTCTTTATCACTTAAAATGTATTTTTTTACTTTAAATACATCTTTTAAATTGCGAGCAAATTCTTGAAGACCTTTTTCTTCGGCAATATATTTCAAGATTAAATCATAATCGTTGCTTAATAGTTCAGGCCCAATATAAGCAGATTCTCTTTTTACTTTTTCATAAAGTTTTAAAACTTTACCCATTAATTCTTGATAAAAAGTATTAGTCGTATCTTGATCATTTTGTAAATGAGCATAAACATATACTTGTTCTAATTTCTGTTCAAAATCCCTATCAAACTTTAATAAAGCCAGTAAAGATTTCGAACTATCTAAAATGTGTCCTTCATATTTTTTATATTCTTCCACTTGGGTATCTAAATAATTATAGTCTTCATAAAAATCTTCGATTGTATTATATAAATCTTTAACATTCCATTTTAAATTATCTGCAAACTCTTCTCTTTTTTTTGCCACTTTCTTTTCCTCCATTAACTTATAAGAAGAGAGAATAAATCTCTCTTTTTATTATTTTTCTTCGTATGATGCTTCTTCAACATCATCATCTTTTTTAGCTTTTTTATCTTCATTTTTGGAAGCATCAGCATTTGCTTCAGTTTGATTAGCTTTAGCGGCTTCTTCATAAGCTTTAGTTGCTAATTTCATTGCTGATTCATTTAAAGCGTCTTTTTTGGCTTTAATTTCTTCGATGTCATTTTTCTCAATAGCATCTTTTAATTCTTTGATTTTGTCTTCGGCTTCTTCTTTATCTTTTTTATCAATCTTATCGCCTAAATCTTTGATAGCTTTTTCCGTAGCAAAGATAATTTGATCAGCATCATTTCTTATTTCCGCTTCTTCTTTTTTCTTATTATCTGCTTCTTTATTAGCTTCGGCTTCTTTCATCATTTTTTCAATTTCTTCATCAGTTAAGTTAGTTGATGATGTAATTGTTATAGATTGTTCTTTATTAGTTCCTAAATCTTTAGCAGATACATGAACAATACCATTAGCATCAATATCAAATTTAACTTCAATTTGTGGAACTCCTCTTGGTGCTGGAGGAATATCTCCAAGTTGGAATCTTCCTAATGTTTTGTTATCAGACACCATTGGACGTTCCCCTTGTAAAATGTGAATATCAACAGCTGGTTGATTATCAGCAGCAGTTGAGAATACTTGCGATTTACTTGTTGGAATAGTTGTATTTCTTGGAATTAAGACAGTCATAACATTTCCTAAAGTTTCAATACCTAATGATAATGGTGTAACATCAAGTAAAACTAAATCATCTACTTCACCTGTTAGAACTCCACCTTGAATAGCAGCACCCATTGCCACAACTTCATCTGGGTTAACTTCTTTAGATGGTTCTTGACCAAGTTCTTTTTTAACAAGTTCTTGAATATAAGGAATACGAGTAGAACCACCAACTAAAATAACTTTATTAATATCACTGGCTTTTAGTTTAGCGTCTTTTAAAGCTTTACGAACAGCATCCATTGTACTGTCAAATAAATCACGACATAAATCTTCAAATTTAGCACGTGTAAGTTCCATTTCTAAATGAAGTGGTCCATCTTCACCTTGAGATATAAATGGTAAACTAATTTGCGTAGTAGTCATACCAGATAAATCTTTTTTCGCTTTTTCAGCGGCATCTTTTAAACGTTGAACAGCCATTTTATCTTTTGATAAATCAACACCGTTATCTTTTTTAAATGTTTCTACTAAATAATCAATAATTTTTTGGTCAAAGTCATCTCCACCTAAACGATTATTACCACTAGTTGCTTTAACTTCATATACACCATCACCAAGTTCTAGAATAGAAACATCAAATGTACCTCCACCTAAATCATAAACTAAGATAGTATGTAAATTATCTTGTTTATCAGCACCATAAGCAAGCGCCGCTGCTGTTGGTTCATTAATAATACGTTTTACATCAAGGCC
>CANRAC010000093.1 GCA_947628495.1 uncultured Bacilli bacterium | reverse complement strand
AATTCACCAACTTGACGAACACGACGATTTCCTAAATGGTCTATTTCATCAATGTTACCGATTCCATGTAATAAATTCAAATAATATGATATAGAGGCATAAACATCAGAAATAGTTAAACGTTTTTCTAAAATACTTTGATCATTACCAATAATTTTAATAGTTTTTTCTTTATCATTTTTATCGTACACTAAAATTTCTTGAATTTTATTATATTCATCAAGTTCTTCATTAATAATTGTTTCTTTTAAATTAAAACCAGCCTCAAAAATGGGACGAACTTGTTCCAATATTTCTTTCGTAATAAGTGTACCTTTTTTAACAACAACTTTTTTACCATCTTTAATATCTTCCGCGATAGTACATCCTAAAAGACGATCTAAAATATTTAATTTTTTATTAAATTTATAACGACCTACTTTAGCTAAATCATATCTAAATTTATCAAAGAATCTTGTAATTAATTGATTTTTAGCGCTATCTAAAGTAGCAGGTTCTCCCGGACGAAGTTTTTCATATATTTCAATTAAAGCTTCATCTGTATTTTTAGTATTATCTTTTTCTAAAGTATTTTGAATATATACACTATCTCCAAAAACAGAAATAATATCTTCATCACTTGATAAACCTAAAGCACGTAAAAAAGTAGTAATTGTCACTTTACGAGTTCTATCAATACGCACATATAAAACATCTCTAGCGTCTAGTTCATATTCTAACCAAGTACCTTTATTAGGTATAACCTCACCTGAAATAACAGGACGACCATTCTTATCTATTTCTCTTTTAAAATAAATAGATGGACTACGAACAAGTTGAGAAGTAATAACACGTTCTGCACCATTGATAATGAAAGTACCAGCATCAGTCATCATCGGTAAATCACCTAAGAAAATCTCTTGTTCTTTAACTTCACCTGTTTCATGAATAAATAAACGAGCTTGAACCTTTAAAGGTGCTGCATAGTTTACCATTCTTTCTTTGGCCTCTTTAATAGAATATCTTGGCTCATCAAAAGAATAATCACCAAACTCTAGGGAAATATTACCTGTGAAACTTTCAACGGGAAATAAATCGTCAAATATTTCTCTTATCCCTTCTTCTAAAAACCAATTAAATGATTTTTTTTGAATTTCTAGTAAATCTGTTAACTCTAAGGTGTTTTTAGTTTTTGAGAAAGTTCTTCTTTCTCTATGGTCTCCAAATTTTGCTAATTTAAATGCCACTGTTTCACCCCTATGCCTATAAATTTTTTAATTTTTTAAAAGTGTTAATTGTTCTAGAAAAAACAATACGTCACCAATTTAAAATTTTACCAACATTATCCAGCAATGTCAATAAATTTTAGTAATTCCGACACAAAAAAACAAATTTTATCCAAATTTGTTTTAAATTAGACAATAATTAGACATGAACTTTCACAATATAAAAACCTTTACTTTTTGCCATGACCTTACAAGTATATTTTTCTTCTAAAATTTTCATAACACTTTTAACTCCTTGATCTTTACGCATGACAAACCATAACTCGCCACTATCTTTTAAATGGCTAGCGCTATCCAAAAGCAATTTTAGTAAAACATCTTTACCTACTCTAATAGGCGGGTTTGTAATAATAATATCAAAAGCTTGCGAAATATTCGCAAAACCATCACTTAAATAAACATCTGCGGAGACATTATTATTTTTTAAATTCATTTTTGTTAAATGAATAGCTCTTTTATTAATATCAACCATTGTCATATTAATATCTAAAAGCTTACTTAAAGTTATTCCTACATATCCATAACCACAGCCCAAATCAAGAAAGTCTCCGGTTTTAAGATGAGAGCTATTTAAAAATGTTTTTACTAACAGTTTACTACCATAATCAATTTTATTTTTAGAAAATACGCCATTATCACTAGCAAAAGTGAAATTAATATCTCCATAATTATAATTAATATATCTAATTTCACTAGCTAAATTCTCGTTATTAGTAAAATAATGATCCATATCTATCTCCATTTACTCTTTAAATTCAAATATATAATCTAAGATTTGCACTTCATCGCCTCTTTTAGCTCCAGCTTTTTCGAGTTCTTCTTCTACCCCCATGCCTCTTAATTTTCGCGCAAAGCGCAAGACTGCTTCATCTTCCGTAAATTTAGTCATTTTAAATAATTTTTCAATTTCTTCCCCTTTTAAAACCCAAACTCCATTGTCATTAGTAATAGTGTAAGGTTTTTCATTTTGAAATTTATATACTATATAACTTTCATAATCTTTTTCATCATACAAAGAAACATCTTCACAACTTTCCACTTTTTCTAGTAATTTAGTGATTAAATCATTTAAACCTTGATTAGTTGCAGCACTAATTTCTATAATCGTTTTATCAGGATATTTCTTTTTGAATTTTTGTAAATTTTCGGAAGCTTTTTCTAAATCCATTTTATTGGCGATGATGACTTCTTCTTTATTAGCTAATTTTTCACTATAATTTTCAATTTCTTGGCGAATTATTTCATAATCTTGCAGAGGATCTCTTCCCTCAAAAGCTCCCATATCAATAACATGAGCAAGGACTTTCGTGCGCAGGGCATGACGCAAAAACTCTTTACCTAAACCCGCCCCTTGACTAGCTCCTTCTATAAGTCCTGGTAAATCGGCTAAGACAAAGGATTTATCATGAACTTTTACGACTCCTAAATTAGGCGTTAAAGTCGTAAAATGATAAGCGGCAATTTTAGGACTAGCAGCACTTACACAAGCTAAAATAGTACTTTTACCAACACTAGGTAGACCAATCAAGCCTACATCAGCTAAAACTTTTAATTCACATTTTAAAATTCGCTCTTCTCCAGGTTCTCCATACTCCGAAAACTTAGGAGCTGGTTCACTTTGGGTGACAAAAGCTTTATTACCTCTTCCACCTCGGCCCCCATGAGCGACAACAAATTCTTGATTTGGGGTTACCAAATCAACTAAAACTAACCCTGTATCAACATCCGTAATCGTCGTACCTTGAGGAACTTTAATGATAACATCTTCGGCTTTTGCCCCATGTTTATTGCTACCTTTACCATTTACGCCTTTTTGACCTTTAATTAATTTTTTATATTTTAAATCAATTAAGGTTTTAAGACCTTGATCCACTTTAAAAATAATGTCGCTGCCTTTGCCCCCATTTCCTCCGTCAGGACCACCTAACGGCACACATTTTTCCCGGCGAAAAGAAGTACAACCATCTCCTCCTTTTCCGGCTATAACTTTTATTTCAATGTTATCAACAAACATAAAAATCACCTGCGCTTTATCTTATCATAATTTGTTTTTTTAGCCAAGATTAATTACGAGCGAGCTATTTAAGTCAATTGGCGTTCCTGAAGCAAGGGAAGTCGAAACTACTTTTCCATAACCATTTATTTCATATTTTAAATTTAAAATTTTACATAAATTTAAAATATCATTTCGTGACCATCCAGTGACATCGGGCATTGTATAACTATTTTCATTAGTTAATATAAATACTTTACTACCGGAAACTACCACCGTACTTTTTAAAGGATACTGATTAATTACTCTATTTCCATTACCTAAAATGATGGGAGTCAAACCAATATTAGTTAATTCATCTTTCGTTATTCCAACATCTTTACTAATATAATTATTTAAATTAATAATTTTACTAGCATCCAAAGCATTTTCCGTTTCAGTAATATTTTTATATTTTGCTACTTCTTCTACTACGCTTTTAACTAAACCAGCGACTTGCGAAATTGGTCCCACAAATTTCTTGGTAGCTATATATAAAATATATTGCGGATCATCTTTGGGAAATATACCTGAGAATGAACGAATATAATCATATTCTCCTGTTTCATATCCTCCACTAGGAGAAGCAATTTGGGCCGTTCCCGTTTTACCAATTAAAGTAATATTATCAGCTTTATAGTATTTGGCGTCGGTAAGGCCACTATAAACAACATCATACATTAGATTTTTTAATTTATCAGTTGTCTCTTTACTAGCTACGGTCGCAACTTCAGTTTTTTTGTTATTTTTTATGACTTTACCTGTTTTGGAATCGACTATTTTATCAACTATATATGGTTTTAACATAACCCCATTATTAGCTACACTAGTTAAGCCTTGAATCATTTGAACTGGCGTTACTAAAATACCTTGGCCAAAAGCAGCATTTGCTACTTCGATATCGTATTTAAAATTAATTTGTCCCGCCGCTTCTTTTGGTAAAGTAATACCAGTTTGTTTCCCAAAACCTAGTTTTGTATAAAAATCTTTTAATTTAGTTCTTCCTAATTTAAAAGCCAAATTAGTGGCTGCGGTATTTGAAGAATAAGCAAATCCTAAATCATATGAAATACGTCCCCAACCGACTCCTTTATTAAAGTCTACAACTTTATCATCACCAACATTAATAGTTCCAGACATATATGTATCACTACCATTATAAACGCCATTTTCCATTGCAGCCATAAAGGAAAATACTTTCATGGTACTTCCAGGTTCATA
>CANRAC010000092.1 GCA_947628495.1 uncultured Bacilli bacterium | reverse complement strand
CTAAGCGTTTACTAGTAAACGCCTAATATTATGATATGTTATGATTAGATATAATTAGTTATAATAAGTTATAATTATACTATATTATAAACAATTGTATCATATTATATCAATTTGCGTTTACCTAGTTTACTATGCGTTTACTAGGTGCGTTTACCAAAAATTTCCTTATATATCAACATATATTCTATATTAGTAAACTAAGTAAACTATAAAAGTAAATAATAAAAAAAATATTAAAATAGCATAAAAAATACGTTTCTGTATAAAAGGGATAGAAAAAGGGTTGTTCTCGTTTACTCGTTTACCAAGTTTTGTGAAGTGTAAACTTTTTTCGACTTTGTAAAAATAAAAAATATTTTTATTGTATTGGTTGGGTGGATGCGCTGGCAATCTTTGTTGATTGCTTCTATCAAATTTTTGGAAATTATATGTTTGACTAATTAGTGATATTATGTTATAATTGTATTGTAATTTATTTGTGAGGTGATTTTCTATGCCAACTAAAGAATTGAGACAAAGTGGCAGAGGAAATATGTATGATAATAAGTCTAAAAGAGCATACCTATCACAAGAGAATGTTAAGAACTTTAATAGAGGTCTTAGGAAAAGAATGTTTAGTACTGGTGGTAGACCTTATGCTTTTGATAGTATAGAAGGATTGGAAAAGGATATAAATGATTATTTTAATTTATGTGAAGAAAATGATACTACACCTTCTGTAACATCACTTAGTTTATATCTTGGTTGTGATAGACATACTTTGTATAATTACGCTAATAATCCTAATTCGCCATTTTTTCACATTCTGAAAAATGCAATAGAATGTTGCCATGTTATTCTTGAAAATGGTACTGTCGATGGTAAGGTTAATCCAGTAGCATATATATTCCTAAGTACCAACTACTACGGTATGAAAAATTCCAAAGATATAGTAGTAACACCTAGTCAACAATCAGAGCAAATCAACAACTCCGACACAATGGAAGCTATCCAGAAACAAATCGAAGAAGAAACCATCCCCAATGCCGACTTTAGCGAAGACTAATCCTGGCAGGCAGCCGACTTTCAAATTTCCACGCGGCCTGTCGACTTTGAAAAATTCGCTGGCGATGACGACTTTCAAATTTTCGCTGGCGATGACGACTTTCGTTTTCACGCACGCAAAAACAGAAATCGAATTGGATATAACAAACAAACATTCGATATGTATATAATATTATACAATATTTCTATACCAATTTAAAAGCTATTTTAAGCCCATTTAAGCCACTTTTACAATTCCCAGTATAATTATACTAGTTCACTATAAACAAAGCTAAAATAAGCATTTTTATAGCCAATTTAAGGATATTTCCTTTATATCCAATCAATAGCCATAATAAAAAAGCCTATTTTAAGGCTTTCTAAGGCTTGTTTTATATCTTTCTAATATAATTCTATTACTGCAGCTAAAACGGTCTTAAAATGAGCTTAAAACGGGGCTTTTTAACCGTTGTTTTTGGTATTAAAAGACAAAAAAAAAAGAAGTTTTGTAACTTCTTATTCTGTTGTGTGTATTAATTCCGCTATTACTAAGACAAACAAGGTTATGGGAAAGCAAAGTATTGCTAAGATGGCTATCATTGCGTTTTTTGTCTTTGCTTTTTGTACTAGTTTCCTTTGTCTTTCTCTTTCTCTTTCAATGTATTTGTGACCGCCGTTTTTTGTAGCGTCTACTATTTCTTCTATTGTCATTATGCACCTATCTCCAATTTTTCAATCATTTTGTTATATAGTTGTATATAATCTACAATATTAGCTTCTATTATCTCAACGAGTTCTTGCTCGTCCTTGACTTCATAAGTAGGGAGTCCAAACATATATTCTTTAAAGCCATAATCTTCGTTATGTAAATATATATCATAAATGTCTTTTTGATATTCAATTGTTACGATATAATTACCGAAAGTTAATGTTTTTGCTTTTAAATTTTTTAATTTTTTCATTATTCCACCACCTCAGTTAAATTTTCTTTTTCTTTTCTTTTTATAGAATTTATTAAATTTTCAACATATTCTTTACTGTCTTTTCTTTTATTTTGTATATCACTGTTGTCAATAAAATATACAACATATTTGCCATAAATATATAGCCCTGTTTTTGTCTTTCTTGTTTTAATCTCTTCTAATTCTTTTCTTATTTTTTCAATATTCATTTTTTTTTTCCTCCGTCCTACTTTTTTGTAGGTTGCTTTTTATTAAGAAGCATAACTTATATTTTCTTCTGCTCTCTATTTTCACGGGCTTGCAACCGTCATTTTGGCTAGATTAGAAGAAAGCCTAAAGGCTATCTATATAATTTTTACAATCTTTTAACTTATCAAAACAAGTAATTATTTGTTTATCTTTAACTATTTCATATCCATAGCTTCTTTTAAAAATCAAATAGTTTTTATATTTTTTACATTCGCATTTTATTATAAACATTTTTTCAATCTCCTTTTTTTTATCCGTATATTTTAGCCATTTCCATATAATCCAAAGGTATATATACGTTTTTAGCATTTGGATTAGGTCTTTTTATTTCTACACCATTTTTATGATGTCTATAATAACATACAACATAAGATCCATTTTCAAGACCTATGAAGGGTTTCATATTTTTAACGTCTTCTATTTTCCAAAATGTAAGTGGTTCGTCTATTTCAATTGGTTTAAAATAATATATTTTTATTTTTTTATCTGTCATTTTCCACGTTGTTTCTTCTATTTTTTCAATTTTTAAATTATATGTGCTTAAAAAATTTTTAAATCCTTCATCTGTTTTGTACGCTGTGCATAAATCCCTTATAGTGTATTTGTAACCATATTCGTTCATTGTTTCAGGTTCGCTGTATTCAATAGCTGTTAAATTAGTAAATAATCTTTTCATTTTTCTTTTTCCTCTCGTCCCTCTCGGGTTGCCTTTTTATCGGAGACATAACCGATATTATCTTTTTCAATAGGTCTTTTCCTTATTGACACCTTAATTATAACATATTATAATTTATTAGTCAATAGGTTTTTTAAAATTTTTTATTTATTTCTCATCATTTCATAATAACTGCAAGTTCTACCTAATTTATTGTCACAGTTATTTGATATCTTGTCCCATCTGTTTAGTGCTATGGTTAACACGGTAACCATTGTTAGTAGTGCTACTATTAAAGCTAACACAATTTTTACATTTCTTTTTAATTTTAATTTTCTTTTCATTTAAATCACTCCTATCTTTATCTTATATACTAATTGTATCATATTATAATTTATTAGTCAACATTTTTTTAAATTTTGTCTATTTTATTTTTTTCTTTTTGTCTAGTATGTAAAGTAGAGGGGGGGGGGGTGTATATATAGTGGGGTATAGTATTATATATGGGTTTGTTTTTGATATTTTTATTTTGTTTTCTCTTTTTTTTTTGTTCTGTTTTATTTATTTAATTACTATATAACAAGTTATTATAAAATTATTTTTTTTTATTTGTGGAGTTATTTTTTTTTTATTTTTATTAAGATTATTATTTGTATAAATTGAGTTAAAACACCCTCATTCTTTTGTTTCTGATGATACGCTCCCCCTACCCCCTAGGGTTGAAATCGCAAATCGGGTTTTTTAAGTGGTCTAGTAAATTTTTAACAAAAAAGCAAGTAAGACTCATCTCACTCGCCTAAGTGGTATCCGAAGATATTCCACCGCAATTCCCACAAATAATATCACAATCATTTCTCACTGTCAATAAAACTACTTGCAATATTCAAAAAGAAGTGATATACTATTCTTGTCATCAATATTGACAATTCATTATGTATCAACCTCTCGCTAGCAAATAACTAGCAACAATCATTACTCCAATGTATAAAGGAGTAAACCCGTGTTAGCACTAGGTGCTGCAATAAAGAAGTAGAAATACTTCTTTTTTTTCGTAAAATTGACAAAAAATGTAATATGTGGTAGATTAATAATAGCAACAAGATATATTCCCAAAGATAAGTAATTGGAGAATGAATATGAAAGAGATAACCAAGATAATGGTAAAGAAGTATGCTTTAATGCAGTTAAAGTATGACTTTATGGGGTATGAGTTCAATAATGAGAAGGAGTTAAGTTATCATCATCTAATAATTCCAAGAAGAAATGGTGGTGGTATGATAATAGAGAATGGAGCGATATTAAAAAGAAGTCCATCGCATGATTATTTGCAAAAGCGATAGATGATATATTGAAAGTATTTGAAAGAGAGAATTGTTCGCTAAGGAATAAGAGAAATGAATTAGTAATAAAGGAAGCATATACGAAAAGGATAAAATTGTAAGATAATAAAGAGGTGTAATAGCCTTTTTTTGTTTTACAGTAAAAAAATAAAAATTAGTAAAAATCATTGACTAATAAAATACAATATGTTATGATTAGTGTGTAATAAAGAAAGAGAGGATTGATGTAATGAAATTATTCAGATTTATGTCAAAAAAAAGAGTTTGACAAGTTGATTAAGGGGGAAGTGTTGGAGAATAAGAAACGTCATACAGGAAATACAAATTCAGTAGGTTTTTGTTTTATGGACGTAGAAGACAACAGTCCAGAGTA
>CANRAC010000091.1 GCA_947628495.1 uncultured Bacilli bacterium | reverse complement strand
GCTTATAATAATCAAAACTTAGAAATTATTTTAGAATTAGCTGATGAGAATCTTGATGATGGAAAAAAGAGATTTAATCATTTAAGTAATCTTTTATGTCATAAGTCTTATAAGTCTTCTAATCTTATTCCTGATATTGAAATGGTAGAATGGATAAAAACAGTTTTTAGTGGAGTTCCTGAGCAATCGTTAACAATCAATTATAACAGTAAAATTTTAACTATTAATATAAATTATTTAAACGGGCAACTGAATTCTTACTATTATAAAAATAATTGCCATAATCTTACGATGTCTTATTCTCAAAATAATAATATAGTTTTTGATAAACCAATTGAACTTAAAAATGTTGAAATTGTTAGTAATTTATTAAAAAAAATATGGGCTTTACATAATGTTAAAGCCAAAACATTAGCTAATGATTCTTTAAAACTTATTACAATTTATAAAATGTTTTATAATGAGTATCCTGATTTGTCTTTAACAGAAACAAAAAGAAATTTTCAAAATATGGTAAGTATTTTAGAACAATTTGGGATTAATACATTTATAGATGGCATTAAAATAGAAACTAATTATGGTGTATGTAAGATGGAAAGTCCTAGATTAGATAGTTGGTTATATAAAATTTGCTCATTTTATAAAGATGATTTAACTGCAAGAGAAAATTTAGTAGATATTAAAGAACAAAGAAAAATAAAAGCTATCTCTAATTATCTTTTTAATAATTTAAAAGTAATACCAGAAGAAAAAACAGAATTCTTGGATGAGTTAGCTGTTATGATTTATCTTGAAAAAGAGTGGTACACTCAATACATGCGCTATCTAGAAGGAAGTAGTGATTTAAACTTTCCTAAAATTATTCGCGATTTAAAAAAAGTAGCAAGAAAAAGTAAATAAAAAAGGCCTTAAGGCCTTTTATTTTAAGGAGAAATATTGATGAATATTTTACTAATAGAAGATAACTTAACTATAATTAAAGGTTTGAAATATGCTTTTTTAAAAAATAATTATAACTTAGTAAGTAAAACAACTATCCAAAAAGCGCAAGAATATCTAAATCAAAATTCTCAAATTGACTTAATAATTTTGGATATTACGATGCCAGATGGTAATGGCTTATATTTTTATGAAGACACTATTAAAAAAATGAATATTCCTACTATTTTCTTAACTGCTGTTGCCAGTGAAGAAGTAATTGTTAAAAGTTTAGATTTAGGAGCCGAAGATTATTTAACTAAACCATTTAGTACTAAAGAATTATTAGTTAGAGTAAAAAAAGTTTTAATGCGCCATAAAAAAACAAGTATTATTAAAGTTAAAGATATTAGTTTTAATATGGATAAAATGGTAATTTATAAAAATGAAAAAAAGTTAGACTTTTCTCCTTTAGAACTAAAAATACTGCAATTATTATTTTTTAATTTAAATAAAGTAGTAACACGTAATGTTATTTTAGATAAAATTTGGGAGGTAACTGGTAATGATGTTGATGATCATACAATAACAGTATATTTAAAAAGAATTAGAGAAAAACTCCAGAGTGATATAATTACAACTATTAAAGGAATAGGGTATAGAATTGATGAAAAATAAAGTAAAATTGAAAAAATTGTTAATTATTATATTATTAATAAGTCTGATTGCTGCTTTCATATTTAGCTTTTTAAATATATATGAGTATAAAAAATATACCCAAAATTTTAATCAAAAAATTAGTGAGATAACTTTGCAATTACAAAAGGAATATCCTAATGTAACAGAAGAAAATATTATGAAAATATTAAATAATAAATCTGCTAGTTCTAATTTATTTGCTAAATATAACATTAACTTAGATACGGATAGTTTAGTTTTAAAAAATGCTGATCTTCATCACCATTTCTTAATTATAAATATAGGATTTATAATTTTAATAATGGCAATATTAGTTTTAATCTTTTTAAATTATAATAAAAATAAAGATAAAGATATTAAAGAAATAACCAATTATATAAAACAAATTAATCAAAAAAACTATAGTTTAGATATCAGTAGACTTTCCGAAGATGAACTTTCTATTTTAAAGCAAGAAATATATAAAACTACTATATTGCTTAAAGAGAGTGCCGAAAATTCTTTACGTGATAAACAGAATATAAAAAAATACATTGAAGATATTTCTCATCAGTTGAAAACTCCTTTGACCTCAATTTTAATAATTTTAGATAATTTAATAGAAAAAGAAAACATGGATTTGCCTACTTATCAAGAATTTATTAAAGATATTAAAAGAGAAATAACAAATATAAATTCTTTAGTAGAAAATCTATTGACGTTATCTTCATTTGAAGTTAATGCCATAGATTTAATTAGAAAAGAGATCTTTTTAAAAGATTTAATTACCTCTTCTGTGCAAGTAGTTGGGGCTCTTTGCGATTTAAAAAATATAAAGATAAAAATTAATGGTGATAATAAAATCAAGTTAAAATGCGATATGTTTTGGCAAAAGCAGGCAATAAGTAATATATTAAAAAATGCTATTGAACATTCTAACTCTAATAGCATAGTGAATATTAATTATAAGGAAAATAATATATATGTTAAGATATCTATAGAAAATAGGGGACAAATTATTTCCTCGAAGGATTTACAACATATTTTTAAACGATTTTATAAAGGCGAAAATGCTAAAGCTAATAGTATTGGTATTGGGCTTTCTTTAGCGAAAACAATTATTAATAATGATAATGGTGCTATAGATGTAAAATCTGATAAAGATAAAACTACTTTCATTATTAAATATTACAAGATTTAATTAAAGCATTTCTTTTATTTTATCTAAATTTTTAAAATTTGTTTTGGCAATATTATTTAAAAAATCTATGCCTTTTTCTTGGGCTATTTTTAAACCTACTTCATTAACGGTATTTCCAGCTCCTTTAGGGAGGGTAACATTGAATTCTTGACTTAAACTTTTCATTTTTGCTAAAAAAACGAAACGACTGATAATAGAAGAAGCGGCAACACTTAAACATTGGTCTTCAGCTTTAGTCATAAAAGTAATATTTGTCGCTTTTTGAGAAGCTTCACTAATATGTTCATAGTATTTTTGGGGATAAACAAATTGATCAACCACAATTTTATCGTATTTACCAGTTTCTTTTTTAATCATCTCAACTAAAACTTTATTATGCAAGATTGCTTTAATTTTATTCAAATTAAAACCTTTTTGAGTATATTTATTAAAAGTAACATTATCTAAAATAAAAGTAACGTGAGGAATGTTATCCATTATTTCTTTGCCAATCTTCATAATTTTGGCATCGGTAATTTTTTTAGAATCTCTAACCCCTAAATTTAGCAAATAATCAATTTTATCTTTGCTTACAAAAGAAGCGGTAACGACAATGGGACCAAAAAAATCGCCAGTTCCAACTTCATCAGAACCAATAGTAGATTCATTTAGAAATAATTTATTAGTGTTTTTGGATTTGTTTTCTTTTTTTGGATCGATATTAATATCTCTATTATTTAAATGCTTTTCTTGATCAATCCAAATATTAGCATCCACATCCGCACTTATACCTTGAAACATAACTTTGCCAGAGTTATATAATGTAATTACTGTATCTTCTTCTTGAGCCTGAAAAATGGCATAAGAAGGAGTTTTATCTTTTCTTAAATTTTCATAATATTTAATCATTTTTTCTTTAACATTATCACTTACTTTAAATACAATAGTCATAAAGCACCTCGGTAATATTTTATCATGTATTACTTTTAAATTCAGCAAAAATATAATATAATTTATTTAGGAGTTGATAGCGTGATAAATATTTTGGATGTCATCATATTATTTATTATTTTATTTAGTGCTTTAATCGGTTTTAAAAATGGCGCAATTAAAAGTAGTGTCAGTTTTATTGGTATCATTCTTGTCATTATTTTAGCTTATTTTTTAAAAAATCCGATTGCTAATTTTTTAATGACCAACTTGCCATTTATCGATTTTGGGGGCGCGTTTAAGGGAGTTAGTGTTCTAAATATATTGATTTATGAAGCCATAGCTTTTTTGATAGTTTTTAGTATTTTAAATATTATACTGAGAATTATTATTCATTTTAGTGGCATATTAGAATCCCTTTTAAAAGCGACGATTGTTTTAGGAATACCTTCCAAAATATTAGGCTGTATTTTTGGCTTATTAGAAGGATTTATTTATGCTTTTGCTTTATTGTATATTTTATCAATGTTTAGTTTTTCTATAGAACTTACGCAAAATAGTAAGCTTTATGAACCGATTGTTAATCATACGCCTATTTTGACTCATTTTGCGCAAGATACAGCCAAGGCCATAGATGAGATATATTCTTTAAAAGATAAATATACTACTATTGCAAACAAAGAAGAATACAATTATGAAGCGATGGATATCTTACTTAAACATGAAGTAGTAACAATTGATACGGTAGAAAAATTAGTAAATGATGGAAAATTGGCTATAAATAATATTGATACATTAATAAGTAATTATAAAGGAGATTAAAAATGATTAAATATTTAGAAAAAGATAATTTTGAAGAAGAAGTAAAGGGAAAAAAAATATTGGTTGATTTTTATGCCGATTGGTGTGG
>CANRAC010000090.1 GCA_947628495.1 uncultured Bacilli bacterium | reverse complement strand
AAATACTCGGCTAATTTATTGTCGGTTAAGTTACTCACAAATAATTCTAAATTTCCCTCTTGGTTAGCTGTTTCTAAATCTTGAAGTAATTCTTCTGGCAAAGAAAATTCGGAAGCTATTTGTTGATAGTTTAAAAGGAGCATTTGAAATACTTCGCCAAATTCACAATTCGTAAATAAAGAATTTTCATTAATGTTTAAATAGTATTTACTATCTATCATATCCCAACTAGCATCAGTTGGCTTACTTCCAAAGTTACCGCTTGCTGTTACATATAAACTTTTAAAAGAAATAAAATATTTAGATATCCAGTCAATAGAGACGTGTGGTGAAACATTGGCAAACTTATTTTTAATTAAGTCAGCTTTTAATATATTGCCAATATTGTTTTCGGCCGCTTTACCTAGAGCAATAATATCATTTTCTAACAGCATTGATTTTTGGTAAGTATAAAAAGGAAGTTCTTTAAATTTCGCTAAATTAGAAAAAGGTACATCTTTATGAAATTGATCTACATAAGAATTTAGGGCAATATTAGTACCTGTTTCAGCTAATTTTTTTAATAAGTTAATAATTTCTTCATTATAAATTAAAGAATTAGTAATAATAACTAAATCTTCAATAGAAATATGATTTTCTAAAACATAATTTAATAAATAAAGCATTCCTTCTTTATTTAAAAATACTTCCCCACCTGTTAAAATCATTTTGCCTATACCAACTATTTTATAGTTATCTTTTTGAAATATATTACTAATTGTTTCTTGTGACATATCAACATTTTGCGCTTTACCTCGCATACAGTGTAAACAATTAGAATTACATCTTCTAGTCATTTCCAATTCTAAAATATTAACATAACCTTGTATCATAACCATTTCCCCTTTGTTAGTTAGCTATTATATATATTTTTTGCTTTTATGTCAAGGTCCACCCTAAGCTTTCCCTACCTAGATTGAAAATAGGCTTTTAGCACATCCTTTTCTTTTATTAATTTATCTTTTATTTGAAAATAATGTTTTTTTTGTTTTTGAATTCCTTTAATATTGTTAATAATTTTAACTTTCGAATACTTATAATCATGCAGATATCTTTCTAATAAAAAGCGATTTTCGACATACTTTAGTTCTTTTATATATATCCATATTTTATAAAACAAAAAACAAATAATTAAATAATTATTTAAAGCATAAAAATAATTAAAATATAAAAATACTAGCAAAAAGAAAAAAGAAAATATGACAGTTAAAATTTGACTTTGCCAAAAAGAAAAATGTTTTTCCAAGATACTTTTGAGAAAAATACTCCCATCTAAAGGAATAATTGGTAATAAATTAAAAAATAAAATACTAAAATTATATTTACAGAATAATTGATAGAAACTATTATCTAATATTTTATGATAATAAAAAAAAGCTATAATTATATATAAAACAAGTTGACACAAGACTCCTGAAACACTTATTATTAAATCGGCATTAATAGAAGAATTTAAATCTTTTTCAATTTTGGTAATCCCTCCAAAAGGAAGAAAATCAATACTTTTTATAGGATAATTAAAGTATTTAATAGCTAGCACATGGCCTAGTTCATGGATAAAAATTATTAACATTAAAATTAAACATTCTTTAAACATCCCTGTTAAGCAGGCCGAAATGATAAAAAAATAAGTAAAAGCATTAATCTTTATTTTTTTCATATTCCTCAAAATCTATATATTCATTATTTTTTTGAACAACTAAAGTTATTTCATCGGATAAACTTTCCCCTACTAAACTATTTTTTTCGACATAATCATATAATTTTAAAGATGAAGATATATTAGTATACCAAATATCTGCCCCATCAGTTCCTTGGATTATAATTGTTTTACCATATCCTTCTTTTTCGCCCATAAAAACAACTATTCCACTTTGTAAAGCGGGCATAAGATAATTATCAGTAACTTTAAATTTAGTACCATCTAAATTTTTGGAAGTGTCAGTATATTTAAAAGTTTCATTAAAAACGGTAGTTTCATCCGAAGGTACATTATCAAAGGGTAAAATACTACCTAAATACTTTTTATAAAATTTATTTAAAGTAGCAAATTTAAAAGAACGTTCGAAAACGTAATCTTTGTACATTAAAAGATTATCATTAGAACTTTTAATAAATATAATACTACTTAAAAATAAAATAATACTTATTAAGACACGGGAAAATAAATTATTAATATATTTAGTTCTTTTGTTTTGTTTTTCTTTCTTTTTCACAAATATCACCCTGATAAATTTTATGATGAAAAAGAAATTTTATAACTTATTAAAATGTAAATTAAGTAAACAGGATAGTTAAATAAAAGGTATTTACTCAAATAGAAAATATTAATATCGCGATAATTGAAATATAAATATAAACTTAAGATATAGAAAACATAAGCTCCACTATTGATAATAATATTTTTAAATAAACTTTTATGTTTACCTTTTTGACGGAAGATAAAATAAAAAATTAAAAGCCAAATTAAATTTAAAAAATAAGTATGTGTTAAAAAAAGGTCTATAAAAATGGCGCTAACAATTAGTATAGTTAAATATCTTAGTGGTATTTTAAAAATATTTATTAGAAAAAAATAAGTGTGAAAGATAGTCATGTTATTTATTAATATATCTAGTAATATGTTAAAAATTATCATATATTCTTATCCCTCTAATTATCGCCAAATATTTTAAATTAGCAAAATCTACATTACTTTTAATAAAAACTTCTTGCGCAATATTTTCTTTAGTATCTTTAGTGTGTTCTACCTTTCCTATATAAAGGCCTTGGGGAATTAAGCCCAGACCCGAAGTATAAACTTCCTCTTCTTTCATAATTAATTCATAATTATTAAAATTATTAGCTATTAAATTTTGGCTTTTTTGATCATAACTATTTAAGGCCCCATAGTTTTCGCCTATTTGCACTGATATACTACTATCATGAGCAGTCAGTAATTTGACAACACTAGTCTTTTTATTAACCTTTTCAATTATTCCTACTAAACCATTTTCGGCAACAATAGCCATACCTTTTTTTAATGATTTGTCTTGACCATATTTGATTGTAACTGTTTCGTGAAAATTATAAACATCTCGTAATAAAATTTCCGTTTTTAAAATATCGTAAGCTTGATAATTATCTAAGCCATTTAAAGAACGGACTTGATTTAATTCTTTTTGTAAAGCTTTATTCTCGGATTGTAAAGTCGATACCTCGATTTTATTTGTTTCATAATTATGGTAATTAGTTTTTCCGAAAATTAAAAATAAATAATCACTTAAAAATAAACATATTAAAAAGATGGCCACTATTAAGATGTTGACTAAATATTTTTTCATAAGTTAATCACCTTATTTTCTTTATATGTATAATAATTATTCTTCCCAATAATAATGTGATCTATAACTTCAATACCGATGATTTTTCCACTTTTAATTAAATCTTGCGTAAATAATTTATCTTGAGGACTTGGTGTTGCATCGCCACTAGGATGATTGTGTACAATTATTATGTATGCAGCATTATTATTAATAGCATACTTAAATATTTCCCGCGGATGGGCAATACTGGTATTAAGACTGCCTTTAAAGATTACTTTACTTTCTATTACTCTACTTTTATTATCTAAAAGTAAAGCAATTAAATTTTCTTGCTGTTCTAATTGATTTAAGTATTTAAACTTAGCATAGACATCTTTTCCACTTTTAATTTGCTCTATTTCCTTAGAACCTTTTAAAATAAATACTCGCTTACCTAACTCTAAAGCCGCTAAAATACTCATGGCTTTGGCTTCTCCCATACCTTTGATTTTTATTAAACTATTTAGAGTAAGATTTTCTAAATCCGCTATTTTTTCAATAGTTTGTAAAACATTTAAAGCTAAATGTTTAACGGAAATATCTTTAGTTCCTGTTCTTAAAAGAATAGCTAAGAGTTCTTCATTTGTTAAAGAAGCGACGCCATATGTTTTTAAACGTTCTCGTGGTTTTAAAAAAGTAGGCATATCTTTTAACATTAAACTCATTTCTGCCTACTTTCATATAATTTTAAAATATTTTTATTGACGGTATTATAAGTTTCATCACTAGCCGAAATTAAAAGATGTTCATATTCTTGTAATTTATTAATAAATTCTTTATCACTAATACTTTCTTTTTTTAAATAATATTCTATACCTAAGCTATCAAAAAAAGCTTTTTCTTTCGCAATCGCCTCATCATTCATCAAAATGGCTATTATTACCCGATAATATTCTTTATCTTTAATGATAATTGAACTATTATAATTTTGCATAAAATTCTGCGCGTTTTCATTGTTTTTAAAAACTCCTACTTGAAAAAAAGTAACAATATTATCTTCATTCAAAACTAATTGTACATCATTATTAATATTTTTAAATATTACGAATGCAAAAACAGTCCCAATGGCAATCGAAATAGTGATTGTAAGCAATATTTTTTTCATAGACCTCACCACTTGCAATATAGCAAAATGCTATGTCATATTATGTCGGATCTTCACGTTGAAACATAAAAGTAACGATTTTATTCGTTACTTTCTTTAAGAATATTTTCTAGTTTTTCTAAGGTAATGTTTAGTGATTTGCAGATAACTTCTTTG
>CANRAC010000089.1 GCA_947628495.1 uncultured Bacilli bacterium | reverse complement strand
TGATAGATTTAGTATGTAAGGTATGGACCTTATAATAAATATTTATGTGGGAGGTAGACAATATGTCAAAAAATGAATTAGTAATGTATGTTGCTGAAGCTGCTAATATGTCAAAAGCTGAAGCTGGCCGTGCTGTTGATGCTGTAATGGCTGGAATTACTGAAGGATTAAAAAAAGATGGAAAGGTAACTTTAGTTGGATTCGGAACTTTCAGTTCTAAAAAAAGAGCTGCTAGAGATGGTATCAATCCACTTACTAAAGAACCACTTCATATTCCTGCTAAAAATGTTGTTTCATTCAAAGCTGGAAGCAAATTAAAAGACTCAGTTAACTAATAAAATAAATAGTTAAAAATGTTTTTTTAAAGAATCAAATTGATTCTTTTTTTTGTTAACTTAAAAGACAAATTAAGGCTTTTTCCTTTTAAAGATATTTATTGTTTGGTATAATCAATATAGATAGGGAGTTGAAATAATGAGTAAAAATAAGAAATCTTTAATTGTGGTATTAATAGGATTGCTATTAATAGGCATTGGTTTTTTTATTCATCTTACCAATAGATATCGTTTAATATTTATTGTTATTGGATTTATAGTACAAATTACCGGTATGGTCATGTATCGCAAGAAAAAGATTATCTTAATTCCTATTCTAACGATAATTTTTGCTAGTAGTTTAATCATTATCGATTACTTATTAGTAGCTAACTTTGAAAGATTGCCACTACTTGCAATTAGAAATACTATTTCGAGTAATACCAAAATATATAATGCCACCTTTTATCGCGTTTGGAAATGTAATATAAGTGATAAAAAAATGTATATAGATAAATATTATAAATCTAACTTTTACTGTGATAGTAAAGAATTAGAAACAATTGATATCAATGACTTCTTACTCCATTTTGAAAAAAAATATCGTAAATATCGTAATGATTTTGTCAAAATTGAAGGGAAAATTAGTGAAATTCAAGGTATAAAATCATTAGAGATGAAAGCCTATGAATTTGAAGTAGATAAATTAAATGGTTATGTAACATTTGATGATAATGTAAAATTAAGATTTATATTTAATGGAAATTATGAAAAGCTTTCTAACTATAGTGTTTATGATAACGTTAAAGTTATTGGCCGGGTTGTCAAAATGGAAAAAGATGACAATGACACTTATACAATCAGTTTAGTTGATTCAAAAATAGTTTCCGCTGGCTTATATAATGATTTTGAAGTTTTAGTTGATAAAGATAAAAAGTGTACGACGGGAACCCAAATTTATTATCAAACTAAAGACCAAAAATATTACTTTAATTGTTTAAATGCAATAGATATTAAGTATAGTGAAGAAGATATTTATGAGTTAAGTTATTTACTTCAAGATAATAAAATAAAATTAGAAGATTTATATAAAAAGGCCTCAAGTCAAGAAGTTTATGATGATGGAGGTAGTACATTATATCATTATGATGAATTTAGTATTTTAAAATGTAATACAACCGAAGGAAATAAAGATATCATATTTGGTAATACGAATTTAACGAAGACCGCTGATATGTGTTATACAAATGTAGAGATTCCGGATGCTAAAGAAATAGAAGACTAAAATTATATTGGGCATAGGCTACAAAACTCTTTACAAATTCTTAAATAATTGTTATAATCGTAATTGCTTTTGAGCATATTTAATCCGCTGTAATAATTTATATGATTGAATATTAATATATTATAGAAAGGACATGAAAATATGAGTACATTAATTGAAAAAATTAATAAAAAACATATTAAACCTGATGTTCCTGAGTTTAGAGTTGGAGATACTGTAAAAGTTGATGTTTGGGTAAAAGAAGGTAAAAAAGAAAGAATCCAAGCTTTCCAAGGTCTAGTTGTTAATATAACTGGTGGTGGGGTTTCCAAAACCTTTACGGTTCGTAAGAAAAGTGGAAATGTTGGCGTTGTCAGAATTTTCCCTGTAAATAGTCCGACTATTGATAAGATTACAGTTATTAAAAAAGGCGTTGTAAGACGTGCTAAACTTAACAATATTCTAAAAGGAATGAAAAAGGAATTTAAAGTTAAAGAAAGAAATTAGAGAATATTGCTCTAATTTTTTTATGAAAAAGGGTGAAGAAATGAAAATATTAAAAGAAGTATATCCATATATTATCATATTAGTTGTTGTTATTTTAATCAGAACTTTTATTGCGACCCCAGTTAAAGTTGATGGCTCTTCTATGTTTCCGACTTTAAAAGGCAACGAAATAATGATTTTAAATAAACTAGGAAAACCAAAACGTTTTAGTATTGTTGTTGTGGATCAAGAACCAGATGATTTAATCAAAAGAGTCATTGGTCTTCCTAATGAAACAATTGAAATAAGTAATAATAATATTTATATTAATGGTAAAAAAATCAAAGATAAATATGGAGATGGAACAACTAGTGATTACCAAAAAATAAAACTGAAAAAAGATGAATATTTTGTTTTAGGTGACAATCGTGAAAATTCTCGTGATAGTCGTTCGATTGGTCCGATAAAAAAAGAAAAAATTAAAGGAACAACTAGTATTGTTATTTTTCCCTTTAATAAAATTGGCAAAGTAAATTAAAATATGTATAAAATCACTTGTTTATGCATATTTTTTTTGATAGAATAGATTTGGCTTGTTAGTCAAATAGACATGTTTAGGGATTTATATTGCGAGTGCCGAAGAGGTGTGATATAAAGTTGAACTAAGCAGATGAATTAACGAAGGAGGAATGATTATGGAAGCCGTAGTTTCTATGAGTTATTTATTAGAAGCTGGAGTTCATTTTGGTCATCAAACAAAAAGATGGAATCCCAAAATGAAAGAGTATATTTTTACAACAAGAGATGACATTTATATTATCGATTTACAAAAAACAGTAGAGTGTATTGAAAAAGCTTATGCTGCTATTAAGGAGATTGCTGCAAATGGAGGAACTTTCTTATTTGTAGGTACTAAAAAGCAAGCAAGTGAAGCAAGTAAAGAAGAAGCTTTACGTTCTAAATCTTTCTATGTTACGGAAAGATGGTTAGGTGGAACTCTTACTAACTTTAGAACAATTAGAAGAAGAGTAAAAAGATTAGAAGAAATCGAAAAAATGGAAGAAGATGGAACATTTGATGTTCTTCCTAAAAAAGAAGTAGTAGGACTTAAGAAAGAATATGAAAAATTAAATAGAGTTCTTTGTGGTATTAGAGATATGAATAAATTACCACAAGCTATGATAATAGTTGATCCTAAAAAGGAAATTAATGCTATTAGAGAAGCTAGAAAATTAAATATTCCGGTATTTGGAATTGTCGATACAAATTGTGATCCAGATGATGTTGATTACGTTATTCCTGGTAATGATGATGCTGTTCGTTCTGTTAAAGTAGTATTAGGAGTATTAAATAATGCTATTTGTGAAGCTAATGGTTTAGAAATGGTTGATTATGTAACCGAAGAAGATAAAAAAGGCAAAAAAGAAACGAAAATGCCAGATATGAACGAAGTAGCTAAACCAAAAGAAGAAACTAAAAAAGAAGTTAAAGAAGAAGTAAAAGTTAAAGAAGAAAAGAAAGAACCTGTAAAAAAAGAAACTGTCAAAGAAACTAAAAAAGAAGAAGAAAAAGAAGATTTAGCTAGTAAAACTTTAGCTGAGCTTAAAGCTATTGCTAAAGAAAGAGGTATTAAAGGTTACTCAACAATGAAAAAGGATGAATTAGTTCAAACTTTAAATAAATAGAGAGAAGGGAAAAAATGATTAGTGCAAAAGATGTAAAAGAATTACGTGAAGCAACTGGAGCTGGAATGATGGACTGTAAAAAAGCCTTAAGCGAATGTAATGGCGATATGGCTGCAGCAACTGATTGGTTAAGAGAAAAAGGTTTTGCTAAAGCTAGTAAAAAAAGTTCACGTATTGCTGCAGAAGGTCTTGCTAATATTTTTGTTGATGGCAACAAAGCAGTTATCGTAGAAGTTAATTCCGAAACAGACTTTGTATCCAAAAATGCTGAATTTGTAGAAATGATTGATACCATTGGTAACGCTATTTTAAAAAGCGAAGCAACAACTGTAGAGGCAGCTTTAGAATTAAAACTTGAAGAGGGAACTATTAATGATTTAATAGTTGCCAAAACTGCGAAAATTGGTGAGAAATTATCTCTAAGAAGAATTGCTGTAATTACTAAAGAAGATACAGATAATTTTGGAGCATATTTACATATGGGTGGTAAAATTGCTGCTTTAACAGTAATTAAAGGCGGTAGTGAAGAAATTGCTAAAGATGTTGCAATGCAAGCAGCTGCTATGAAACCTCAATATGTTTTTAAAGAAGATGTTCCGGAAGAAGTTGTGGAAAAAGAAAGAGAAGTATTAAAAGCCCAAGCAATGGAAGAAGGAAAACCAGCAGATATAGCAGAAAAAATGGTAGCTGGTAGAATCAATAAATTTTATAAAGAAATTTGTCTTGCTAATCAAGCGTTCATTAAAGATGGCGATATAGATGTTACTACTTATTTAAAAAATAATAATAGTGAACTTAAAACTATGGTTCGTTATGAAGTAGGCGAAGGAATGGAAAAAAGAGAAGAAAACTTTGCTGAAGAAGTAATGAATCAAATTAAAGGTAATTAAAAATATAGCTAAGATTTAGCTATATT
>CANRAC010000088.1 GCA_947628495.1 uncultured Bacilli bacterium | reverse complement strand
AACTTTTTAAATGTGCAAAGAACAATGCGTGCTAAATTACCTTTTGGAATTGGGCAAATAGGTAAAAGTTTTCGTAATGAAATTACACCTGGTAATTTTATTTTCCGAACGAGAGAATTTGAACAAATGGAATTAGAATTTTTTTGTAAACCCGATACTGATTTAGAATGGTTTGGCTATTGGAAAAATTATTGTTTAGACTTTCTAAAAGATTTAGGTCTAAAAAAAGAAAATTTAAGATATCGTGATCACTCTAAAGAAGAGTTGAGCTTTTATAGTAAAGCTACTACAGATATTGAATATTTATTTCCAATGGGCTGGGGTGAACTTTGGGGAATTGCCGATCGAACTGATTATGATTTAACTTGTCATATGAATCATTCTAAAACGGATTTAAGATACATAGATCCGGAAACTAATGAAAGATATATTCCTTATGTTATTGAACCTTCTGTTGGTTTAGATAGAATTATTTTAGCTTTGTTAAGTGATTGTTATACTAAGGAAATTTTAGATAATAATGAAGAAAGAGAAGTTTTAAAAATAAATCCTTATTTAGCTCCTTATAAAGCCACTATCTTACCACTAGTTAAAAAAATTCATCGCGAAAAGGCAATGGAAATATATGCTAATTTAGCTAAAGAGTTTAATGTAGCTTATGATGAATCTGGTTCAATTGGCAAAAGATATCGTCGTAGTGATGCCATTGGAACTCCATTTGCTATTACAATTGATGATGATACTTTAGAATATAATACTGTAACTATTCGCGATCGAGATACTATGAATCAAGAAAAAATAAATATTAAAGATTTAGAAAAATATATAAAAGATAGAATAAAATTTTAACTATCTTTTTTTAATTGAAAATAAAAAAGGAAATTCTAAAAAAAGGGATAATATATTATATAGAGAGTAAGATGAAATGCTAAACACAAACAAATGTTTTAAAAAAATGTTGACAAAATTAAAGTAGTATATTAAAATTAATTTGTAAAGATAAATATAAAAGGAGAAAAACATGAAAGTTACAAAAGATAATAAAGATAAAGATAAGGCCTTAGAACAAGTATTGGCTGATATTGAAAAACAATTTGGAAAAGGAGCCATCATGAAACTTGGTGGTGATGAACATTTAGAAATTGATGTGACGTCTACGGGTTCAATTTCTTTAGATATTGCTTTAGGAGTAGGTGGCTTTCCAAAGGGACGAATTATTGAAATATATGGTCCGGAATCATCAGGTAAGACAACTTTTGCTTTACAAGCTATAGCTGAAGTTCAAAAAGAAGGAGGAAGAGCGGCATTTATTGATGCCGAACATGCTCTTGATCCTGTTTATGCTAAAGCTTTAGGAGTTAATATTAATGAATTGTTATTATCTCAACCAGATACTGGTGAACAAGCTTTGGAAATATGTGAGGCTTTAGTTCGTAGTGAAGCAGTTAACATTGTAGTTATAGACTCGGTTGCAGCTTTAGTTCCCCAAGCAGAAATTGAAGGAGAAATGGGCGATTCTCATGTTGGTTTACAGGCACGTTTGATGTCTCAAGCTTTAAGAAAATTATCAGGAACAATAAATAAAACCAAGACTACAGCCATTTTTATTAATCAATTACGTGAAAAAGTGGGCGTTTTATTTGGCAATCCGGAAACTACCCCAGGAGGAAGAGCTTTAAAATTTTATTCTACTATTCGTTTAGATATTAGAAGGGCTGAACAAATAAAACAAGGAGATCAAGTAATAGGTAATAGAACTAATATTAAAGTAGTTAAAAATAAAGTAGCTCCACCTTTTAAAACAGCTAGTGTAGATATTATGTATGGTGAAGGTGTATCAAAAGAAAGTGAAATTATTGATTTAGCCAGTGCTGTAGATATTGTTGAAAAAAGTGGAGCTTGGTATGCTTATAACGGAAATAAAATTGGTCAAGGTAAAGAAAATGCTAAAATATTCTTAAAAGAAAATCCGGATTTATGTGATGAAATAGAAGCTAAAGTTCGAGAACATTATGGAATTTCGAAGAAGCAAACAAAACAAGAAGGTTAGAGGTTAACTCTGACCTTTTAAAATATTGCTTGCTAAATATTTAAAATAATTTTATAATTAAAATGTAGATGTTTATTAAAAATGAATGTTTATAAATAAAAAATAAGGAGGAAATATGGGAATATTTACAACCCCCATTATAACTCTTTTGATTGGAATTTTATCGGGTTCAGGGCTTGTAACGCTTACTGTTTTTATTAAAAATAGTAGAGCTGAAAGTAAAGCTAATAAATATTTGCAAGATGCAAAAAAAGAAGCTGAAAAACATAAACGTGATACAATTTTAGAATTAAAAGAAGAATCTTATCGTTTAAAACAAGAAACTGAAAAAGAAATTAAAGAGAAAAAACAAGAAATTTCTTTAAATGAAGACAAGTTAATGCAAAGAGAAGCTAATCTTGATAAAAGAGAAGAAATGCTTCAAAATCGTGATGCCTTACTTGATCAAAAAGATAATAATTTATTAGCTAAACAAAAAGAATTGCAAGAAAAAGAAGTTAAAATGGATGAACTTTTAAAAGAACAAATGCAAGAATTAGAAAAGATATCCAAATTTTCTAAAGAAAAAGCGCATGATTTAATCATGAAAAGAGTCGAAGATACAATGGCTAAAGAAATAGCTAATTATATCAAAGAAGAAGAAGCTAAGGCGAAATTAGAGGCTCATGAAAAAGCTAAACAATTAATTGTAGGTAGTATGCAAAGATATGCTAATGATGTTACAAGTGAACAAACTGTTAGTACAATTGAACTACCTAATGATGAAATGAAAGGCCGCTTGATTGGTCGTGAAGGTCGTAATATTAGGTCTATTGAAGCTGTTACTGGTGTTGATTTAATTATTGATGATACTCCGGAAGCGATAGTAATATCATCTTTTGACCCATTAAGAAGAGAAATGGCCAAAATAACAATTGAAACTTTAATTAAAGATGGGCGTATTCATCCTACAAGAATTGAAGAAGTTTATGAAAAAGTAACTAATGATATGAATACAAAAATTACCGAAATAGGTAATGAAGCAGTATTTGAGTTAGGGCTTACTAAAGTAGATCCAGATTTAGTTAATCTAATTGGTAAATTACATTTTCGAACTAGTTATGGTCAAAACGCTTTACAACATTCGAAAGAAGTTGCCCATTTAACTGGATTAATGGCAAGTGAATTAGGAGAGAATGTAGCTTTAGCGAAACGGGCTGGTCTTTTACATGATATTGGTAAAGCTATTGATTTTGAAATTGAAGGAAGCCATGTAGAAATTGGTGAGACTATTGCTAAAAAGTATCATGAAGATAAAACAGTTATTAATGCTATTTCTTCTCATCATGGTGATGTGGAACCAAATTCCGTTATTTCGATATTAGTGCAAGTAGCTGATACTTTATCGGCGGCTCGTCCTGGGGCTCGTAATGATTCTTTAGAAAATTATATTAAACGTCTTGAACAATTAGAAGAAATTGGAAATTCTTTTGAAGGTGTAGAAAAAACTTATGCTATGCAAGCAGGACGAGAACTGCGAGTTATTGTCAAACCAGATGAAGTCGATGATAAAGAAAGTTATAAAATTGCAAGAGATATTAAAACAAAAATTGAAGAAGAAATGCAATATCCTGGTACTATTAAAATTAATGTTATAAGAGAAACAAGAGTACAAGAAGAAGCAAAATAATTCTTCTTTTTTCATAAATAGGAGGTAAAGAATATGTATGCCAATGTTTTAGTTGAATATAATGTAAAAACTTTAGATAAAACTTTTACTTATAAAGTAGCTGATAAAATAAAGAATACTTTAAAAGTTGGCATGAAAGTAAAAGTTCCTTTTGGCCATGCATATGTAAACGGCTTTGTCTTAGACATGTCAAGTTATTTTCAAGGAGATGTATCTAAATTAAAAGAAGTCTCGATTATTGTGAATCCCCACTTAGTTTTAAATCAGGAACTATTAGAATTAGGAGTTTATTTAAAAGAAAAAACTTTGTGTTCATTAATTAGTGCTTATCAAACGATGCTCCCACCTTCTTTAAAAATTAAAAATCAAAAAAACAAGTATGATCTTGAGGTTAGCTATATTTCTCTTAATGAAAAAGCCGATGTAAATAAATATATCAACGAAAATAAAAGAAGTGTCAAACAAGTAGCTATTTTAAAGCGTTTGCAATTAGAATCTAAAATTTTAAAAAAAGAAATTAATTCAAGCAGTTTACAAACATTATTAGCTCGTAATATTGTAAAAGAAGAAAAAGCAAAGCAATACAGAATAAACATTAATAGAAAACTAATAGATGATAATCCTTTAACCAAAGAACAACAAGAGGTTTTTGATAGAGTTAAAAATTCATTAAATAAAGAAGAAACATTTTTATTGCATGGGGTAACTGGTAGTGGTAAAACAGAAGTTTATATTCATTTAATAAAAGAAGTAATAAAAAATCAAAAAAGAGCTTTATTATTAGTGCCAGAAATAACTTTAACGACACAGCTCGTAGAAAGATTTTATGAACGCTTTGGCAATAAAGTGGCATTATTTCACAGTGCTTTATCAGAAGGAGAAAAATATGACGAATATCAAAAGATTTTAAATGATGAAGTTGATGTGGTAGTAGGTACCCGTAGTGCTATTTTTAC
>CANRAC010000087.1 GCA_947628495.1 uncultured Bacilli bacterium | reverse complement strand
TCCATTTGCGTGCTGGCTAATATAAAAGCCTTATAGGCTGTGTGAAATCCACCCGTTTTACGGGTGGTTATTTAATAACTCAAAATAGTGCTCACCAACACTATTTATTGTAGTACTTTATATCGTAATATTTGCGCTCTTTTTTCTTGACAGAAAATGGGAAATTAAGTACACTAGTTAATAAGTTGGGGGAATATATATGACACCGGAATATAATCAAAAAAAAGAAGATTTATTAAAATTAGGAAAAAAGAGGGGCTATGTTACTTTAAACGAACTTGATCATATATTAGAAGAATTAAAATTAAATAGTAAAGCATATGATGATTTATATAATTTTTTAAGCGAAAATAATGTGGAAATAAAAGATACAGATTATTCCTTTTTAGATGAAGAAAATGAAAGTAGTAATTACGACGATTCTATAAAATTATATTTAAAAGAAATTGGCCAATATAAAACGCTATCTCCTAAAGAAGAGGTGTCTTTAGCTAAAGCTTATGCAAATGGAGATATGGATGCCAAACGCAAATTTACAGAAGCAAACTTACGATTGGTTATTTCCATTGCCAAAAGATATAATGGTCGTGGGGTTGATTTTTTAGATTTGATTCAAGCGGGAAATGAAGGCTTATTACAAGCTATTAAAAAATTTGATTATACAAAAGGTTATAAATTTTCTACTTATGCAACTTGGTGGATAAAGCAAAGAATATCTCGGATAATAGCTAGTCAAGCGCGGACAATTAGAGTACCTTATAAAATGGTGACCTCAATTAATAGGGTAATGGCGGAAAGAAATCAACTTACCTTAATATTAGAACGAGAACCGACAGAAGAAGAATTAGCTCAATATTTAAGAGAACCAATTGAAAAAGTACACGAATACTTGCGTTATGATCAAAAATTTCTTTCTTTACAGGCTAAAATTAGCGACGAAGATGATACGGAATTACAAAATTTTATTCCTGACAATACTCAGGATTTAGAAAGTGTATCTGATAATAATTTTGTAAATGAAGAACTAATGCAAGCCATTAAAAAAGTTCTTAATCCTCGAGAACAAAAAATTATAATTTTAAGATTTGGCTTGATTGATGGTCAAGCACTAACTTTGGAAGAAGTAGGACAAAAATTTGGTTTAACTAGGGAGCGAATTAGACAAATTGAGAAAAAAGCTTTACGTAAGCTTCGTGACTCCTATGAGTCAAAACATTTACAAAGTTATGTTGATGACTCCTATGAGGAAAAGTATATTCTAAAAAAAGCCCATAAAATTTCTATAACCGAATATTTTCATGCTAATCTTGAATTAATTAAAATTGCTCTTAAATATGTTTCGGAGAATGTTAGAGAAAAAGTTTATCAAATATGGGGTAATAATTTAACTCAAAAAATCAGTGATCGGCAAGAAATTTTGGGGATTGATCCTGTGGATCGACTTATTAATAGATATCGTGCTTTCTATATGGAAACTAAATCAGTTTTTATGGTGGAAAGTGCTATTAAAAACCCAGATATATTTCAGCTATTTGAAGAGGGAAAATTGAGAAATGTGTATACTTTATTTAATCAATATACTCCTCAATACATTAAATATTATCTAACTCCTACTTATAATAGCTCTTTATGTTTAACAAATAGAAATGAGTTTAACTTATCGCGTATATTTATAAATGTAAATTCTTTTAAGAGGGCCAAGGAATCTTTTGAGGATCTTTTACAAAAAAAACGAAAAGAATACGAAACCTATATGCGGGTAACAATAGAACAATTTTTTCATCTTTCGAGAGCTAAACTATTACAGTATATTAATTATTTACCTGTAGATATGTATGATATTTTAAAAAGCAAATTTGGATTAAATTTGGATGAAAAAGTGTTTATTGAAGATGATTCTTTAAATCAAATAAAATCCTTTTTTTACCAACTAAAAAAAGGTGAAAAATTATCATTGCAAATTATTAATATTTATAACTATTTTTCTAAGTTCAATAAGGAAGTTATTGATTCTGTTTTATTAAAAAATTCTAATTTAAAAGAAGATTTGATTAAAATATTAGGAAATAATTATCAAGGTGATGTAGATATTTCTAACTTTAATCTTGAACAAAAAGCTAATTTACAAATAACTTTAGATAAAATTTATAAAGCCTTAATTAATTATCGTAAAGCTTTCATAAATATGAAAACGGTTAAGGCAAATAATTACAAACGTAATACTTTAGCTTTCTATTTACAAAATAAAATACCAGAATATAGTATTCCTCAGGAATTAATGGATATGGTTTTAAGTGATATAACAAATACACATCTAGATTTTTTTCATTCGCTTGTACCAGAAACAGACCATCGTTTAGCCATTTACGAAAATATTACCAAAAATAAAGCTCAACAATTTTATAACTATTTATATTTTTTGAAAACTAGAATTCTTAAAGTTTATGAAGAAAGTGAAGATAAATCTGTCCAAACGTTATGTGAAACATATGAAAAAATATATTTAAAGTCTCATTTTAAAAACAATTTGAATTTATTCCAAAGGTTAGATTCTTATGAAGAAGAATATATTATTTGTATTATGGGAAATACATCTTTGAGTTTTCAAAAAACATTAAAAAATTATTTTGGGGAAGATTTTAAAACTCCTGTTAATCGTACTAATCTTCAAGATATTCCCAAATTTGATCGTAGCTTATATTATATTAGGTCTTTAGCTAAGATGTATTACAATGATTATAAAGCTGGTAAACTAAAAATATCTCCATTCAATATAAGTTCTTTATATTACTATATAGATAAGCGTACGATTTATCCCCTAAATAAAGAAATTATAGACTTAGTATTAAATGATTTGTCGGAAATAGCATTTAAAATTTGTCAAGATTCAGTAGAAGAACCTCAAAACTTTAATAGCTCTTTAAAAGATAAAAAAAATCCAAGTTTTTATAATATCATTAAAAGAGTAGTTAAAACTTTAAATGAAATTTATCGTTTAAGTGAAAATGGTGATTTTGAAAATTTGCAAGCAACTTATCTTTCGTTAAAAAGTATGAAAAAGCAAGGGTTACCTTATATACCATCTATAGACTCAAATTTTGAAGTAATTAGTAGTGATAAGTTAAGTCAATTTGCCCTACAAAATAGTAATATTAATGAAATATTAGAACAATCTAATTTATCGTTAACTTTGAAAAATTATCTTTATCATATGAAAGTATATGCTGTGGTATTATATATACCAGAAATAATAGGTTACAATTTTTCAGTAGAAAATATTGCGCAATTATTAAATTTGGATAAAAAAACAACTTTAACATATATTAAAGAGGGTTTACAAGTTATTAAAGAAAGTTGTAGTGATTTGTTAAAACAAGAAACATTAAGTAATTCGCTAGAAAAATTAGTTAAAGAAAAAATATAAAAATGTCGATTTTTGTCGAACGGTTTTGATTGCCAAGTTTGTTAAATTAGAGTATCCTTAAATTAAGAAAAGGAGCATTTATGTTTGAAGTATTAAATGAAGAAGAACGCCAGTTATTTGTGAATAAGTTTTTTAAAGGATGGGATAAAGACATTTGGAAAGTAAGTAAAATTTCTTATCAAAACATTGAGGAATATCTAATTAATGAACATTATATATTTACGCTTAAAGAACAATAAAAAACAAAGCTTGAAATGGCTTTGTTTTTATATCCTTAAATGGCGCCTGATGTAGGACTCGAACCTACGACCTAACGGTTAACAGCCGTGCGCTCTACCGACTGAGCTAATCAGGCATTGCTTATTCATTATATACTAATATTATAAGCAATGTCAATAATTTAATGCTTAAAAAATTCAATTTCCCTTACTTTTTTTGGCGAATATTTTGATAATTTGATATAATTTAAGAGAAAGGAGTTTAACTTTATGAAAACCAAGAAAAAAAGAACTAAAAAGATGATTGTTTATCTATTACTCAGAATATTTGTCGTCGCTTCGTTAGTTTTTCAATTATTTCAACATAACTATCATAACGTGTTTTTATGTGTTTTAACTTTAGTTTTGTTTATGATACCGACCTTTGTTAATAAAAGGTTCCAAATAGAACTGCCTAGTGTGCTCGAAATAATCATAATTTTATTTATTTTTAGTGCAGAAATATTAGGTGAAGTGCGAAATTTTTACGGTACTTTTCAACATTGGGATACCTTACTACATACTATAAACGGTTTCTTAATGGCTGCCATTGGCTTATCTTTAATTGATATTTTAAACCAGAGTGAAAAAGTTAATATTAACTTGTCACCTATATTTGTGTGTTTAGTAGCATTTTGTTTTTCAATGGCTGTGGGTGTTGTCTGGGAATTTTTTGAATGGGGATCAGATCGTATATTGGAACAAGATATGCAAAAAGATCGAATCGTCAAGACGATATCTAGTGTAGAATTAAATCCAAGCGGGGAAAACATCCCATTAATAATTAAGGATATCAAGAAAACAACGATTGAAGGTAAAGTTGATAATAAAGCCAAAACATATGTAATTAAAGATGGTTATTTAGATATTGGTATCAATGATACAATGAAAGATTTATTAGTCAATTGTTTAGGAGCTATAGTATTTTCCGTTATTGGTTTTTTCTACATTCAAAATCGCGATAAAAGCAAAGTAGCTAAATATTTTGTTCCGACTGTTCGTAAAAAAGCTTAAGAAACTTTTATGCCTTGATAATA
>CANRAC010000086.1 GCA_947628495.1 uncultured Bacilli bacterium | reverse complement strand
GAAAAAATAGAGACAAATTTTAAAGATTATCAAATAAAAATAATAAATCAAAAAGGAATTTACAAAATTATTCCGGCTATTTTAAAAAATAAAATATTTTTAACTTGTTTAATCTTAGGGTTATTTATATTTGGCATATGTCAAAATATCATTGTGAAAGTTGAGGTAATTCACTCTGATAAGATGATTCGGCAACTAGTAGAAGAAGAGCTTGATTATTATAATATTAAAAGATTGACCTTTAAAAAAAGTTATAATAAATTGCAAGAAATTAAACAAAAAATCTTAGATAAATATCCTGATAAATTAGAATGGATTGAAATAGAAAATGTCGGCATGACTTATAAGGTAAGAGTAGAAGAAAGAATAATTACGAAAATAAAAGATAATAATAATTTATGTAATATCATTGCTAAAAAAAGTGGAATTATTACAAAAGTTATTAGTAAAAACGGAATGAACTTAAAAGAACCGGGAGATTATGTGAGCAAAGGTGATATTATTATTGCGGGAGATATTAGTACTAATGAAGAAGTGAAAAATCGGGTCTGTGCCCAAGGAGAGGCTTATGGCGAAGTGTGGTATACAGCTAATATCAGTATTCCTCTTAATTATGAAGTAAAAGAAAAAACTGGCAAAAAAAGAATAAACTTTATGTTTGATAATGGCAAAGAAAAAAAACAGATTTTTAAAAGTCGCTTTAAAAACGCACTTACTAAAAATAAGAAATTATTTAGTTTTTGGGGTATTACATTTTATAAACAAACGGAATATGAGGTTCAAGTGACCAAGAAAAAATATACAGCATCACAAGCGGAGGCGGAGGCTTTAAGGCAGGCCCAAAGTAAAATAAAATTAAAACTAAATGACAAGGAACGTATAATTAAGCAAAAAGTTTTGAATAAAACCTTGAAAAATAGTAAAATGGAAATAGAGATTTTTGTATCTGTTGAAGAACAAATTGGAGAAAGTGTAAATTATGAGGTACCAAATGAACAAGAGTCTTCTTAGAATTGAGGTATAGTATGATTGAAAATACAGTGGTAAAAACCTTAAATAGTATTTGGCCAATGTTGACAATTTTCTTAGTTATTATAATCTCGGTCAGAATTGCCTATCTTTTTATTAATCATGAAAAATTTGTTTTTTATAAAGAATTTTTAGCATTACTATTTATTATTTATGGCCTTATGTTATTTGAACTTGTTACTAATCGAGATTTAGGAGGACGAGGCATTAATTTAATACCTTTCAAAGAAATATTAAGATATGATTATAAAAGTGAATTATTTCAGTATAACGTGATTGGTAATTTAGTAATGTTTGTGCCTTTTGGGTATTTCGTGGCTAACTACATTAAAGCTAAAAAAGTAAGTCATATTTTTGTTCTAACAGCTATTGCCTCATTAACTATTGAATTAGTGCAGTTGCAAATAGGAAGAGCTTTTGATATAGATGATGTGTTACTTAATATTGCTGGGGGTATTTGTGGATTTTTAATATATATTGGTCTTAATGCAATTAAAAAACATTTGCCGAACGTTTTTCAAAAAGATGGTTTTTATAATATATTATGTGGAATTCTTATATTAATAATTGCTTATTTAACATTTAAGTTTAAAGAATTTGGGTGGTTATTTTGATAAGAATTACAATTAATGAAGAATATAAATATGCAGATTATAAATATTTAAAGAAAGTTTTAAAAAAAGGTTTAGATCGTTTGCAAATCGATAATGTAACTTTTGAAATAACCTTTTGTGATAACGATTTTATTCGCAAAATTAATAAAGAATATCGCAATATTGATAGAGAAACTGATGTTATTTCTTTTGCATTTGAAGATAATGGCAAAATAATGTATAATAAAGAACGGCTATTAGGGGAAATATATATATCCATTCCCAAGATGCAGCAACAAGCTAAAGAATATGGTCATAGCGAGAAACGAGAATTATCTTTTTTAGCTGTCCATGGTATGCTTCATCTTTTGGGTTATGATCATATGCAAAAAGAAGATGAAGAAGTTATGTTTAATTTACAGGAGTTGATATTAGATGACGCAAATATCTCGAAGTGAAATAAAAAAGAAGGGCTTTAAACGTTTTTTAAAAAGTTTTAAATATTCAATTGAAGGTTTAAAATATGCTTATAAAAATGAACAAAGCCTATTAATTCATTTTATTGCGACGGTGTTAGCGATAATTTTAGGTTTAACTTTTAAAATTAGTCATATGGAATGGGCTGTACTTTGTATTGCTTTGGGTGTTGTTTTGGCTTCCGAGTTAATTAATACAGCGATAGAAGCGGCGGTGGATTTAATTACTTTAGAGATTAATCCGCTAGCGAAGATTGCTAAAGATTGCGGTTCAGCGGCAACATTTGTTTTTTCGATGATTGCAGCGGTTATTGGGATAATAATTTTTATTCCTAAAATTATGCATGTATTTCATTTATTTTAAGACTTTTTAGTCTTTTTTTAATTCTCAAATGCAGTAATCTATGATAAAATTATTTAAGAAGTGAAGGTGAAGTTATGAAAAGTGGTTTTGTTAGTTTAATTGGCCGTCCTAATGTGGGAAAAAGCACTCTTTTAAATTCTTTAATTAATGCCAAAATCGCTATAACTTCTAATAAGCCGCAAACGACACGTAATATTATCGAAGGAGTGTACAATAGTAAAAATGTTCAAATCGTTTTTGTCGATACACCGGGTATTCATAAACCCATAAATAAATTAGGTAAAGTTTTAAATAAACAAGCTTTAGCATTAGCTAAAGATGTTGATGTAATATTATTTTTAGTTGATGCTAGTGAATATTTAGGCAAAGGCGACAAGTATGTTATGAGTACTTTAAAACAAACTGATATTCCCGTTATTTTAGTTTTAAATAAAATAGATAAAATATCGGATGAGCAAATCATGTATAAAATAAATGAATATAAAGATGAGTATCCTTTTGCCGAAATAGTACCGATCTCCGCTTTAAAAAAAGATAATACGGAGCGATTAATTAAGGTTATTTTAAAATATCTAAATGATGATACTAAATATTTTGAAGATGATTATCTAACAAGCAATTCAGTTAGTTTTATGGCTAGTGAATTTGTGCGGGAAAAAATATTGATGTTAACTGAAGAAGAAGTGCCTCATAGTGTTACTTGCTTGACAACAGATTTTAAAGAAAATTCTAAGCTAGCTCAAATAGCCGTTGATATTATTGTTGATCGTGAATCATTGAAAAAAATAATAATTGGAAAAAATGGGCAAATGTTGAAAACTGTGGGAAGTGAAGCCAGAAAAGATATTGAACAACTTTTAGGAAAGCAAGTTTATCTGGAGCTATTTGTGAAAGTGATTCCTAATTGGAAGGATAAAGAAAGATATATAAAAGAATTAGGATTTAAAAATTTTGAATAAAAAAAAGTTAAACAACCCAATATATTAATAGAGAGGAAAGGGTTGTTTAATTATGACTAAAAAAGAAGCTTGGGAAATGTTTAAAAAAACCGGCAAAATAGAATATTATTTAGAATATAAAAAAAATAAATAAAAAAGAAAAGTAGTGAATATATGCAAAAGATGGTAGAGGGTTTTATAGTTAAAGAGACACCTTATAAAGAATCAAGTAAAATAATCAATGTATATACAAAGGAATACGGAATTATTGGGATGATTGCCAAAGGTGCCAAATCCATTAAAAATCCTCTGCGTGCTCTAACAACAAAATTCACTTATGGTCAATTTAATATTAACTATAAGGAAGATAAGTTAGCTACTTTAATTAGTGTAGATATTATTGATGATTTAAGCAATATTAAAAATGATTTAACTTTAATTAGTTATACTACATATTTAACGGAATTAGTTATGCAAGTAGTAAAACAAAGTTTAGATTCGGAAATTTATAATATTTTTATAAATACCATTTTAAAGCTCAATCAGCATTTAGATCCCGCTATTTTAACTAATATACTAGAAATAAAAATGCTTGATTACCTAGGAGTTTCATTAAATCTAGATTCTTGTAATAAATGTGGGAATACTAAAGATATAGTAACTATAGATGGTGATATTGGGGGATATGTATGTAAAAATTGTTTAACCAACCAGCTTATTGTTAAATCTAACACTATCAAAATACTAAGAATGTATTATTATGTCGATATTAAAAGTATAACTGATTTAAAAATCAAAGAAGAAACTAAAAATGAGATTAATACTTTTTTAAATCGTTATTATGAAAGATATACAGGCCTTTATTTAAAGAGTAAAGATTTTCTTCTAAAAATAAAAGAATTAGATGCTAGTTAGCATTTTTTTCTTGCTATAATTTAAAAAGTCAATTATAATCGTTCTTACTAGGAGGAGAACTATGCCAAATCAATTTGTGAAAATAAAGATTGCTGATAATATAGCAAAGTATATACAACAAGTAAGCGATGTTACGCTTTTAAAAGTAAGTAACTATGTTAATGATAATTTTTATTATATTAAAAAAGCGGATTTACCGTCTGTAAGAATGTTAATAAAAAAATATCAAAGAAAAGTAATTGCTGATATTTCCGAAATGTATAGACAAGAACATCCTCAATCTCGTATTTTAGCAGTAAATATCTTAAGAAATGATTCTTAAGATTTTTTATTTGACACAAAAATGTCAAATATTAAAAAAATAGAGAAAAAAAATTAAAGTTTATTTACAAAATTGAAAGTTTAGGGTATTATTTAGTTAAGCAGTGGTACATTGTGGAAGAAAGTGGGGGATGGAAATGTTCATGGGTGAATA
>CANRAC010000085.1 GCA_947628495.1 uncultured Bacilli bacterium | reverse complement strand
GGCATGAAATTCATTCGACAACGTTCATTATGTCTTTCTTTAATAGCAATAGTATCATAAAATTCTTTCCACATATTTTTAATATCATTTTCTTCTTGGGCAACTTTTAAGTCATTTATTTGAAAATTGTCTTCATCAATTAAATAAAAATCTTTTTTGTCGTATATACTTATTATTTTTCTTTTAACATCTTTAATCAGCCAATACTCGTTTTTTAAGCGACGTTTAAAATGTTTGGATACTAAAAATAAAACATTGTTATCCGGAGCAATTTCTGCGTAATAAATGTCATGCTCCAATTTTTGAAAACGAACAAAGCCTTTAAGACGATGGGCTTCATTGCCAACATGCTTAGCAATTTTTAAAGCTTTCGTAACACACCTTAAATTACGCATGTAAATGATGTTTGTTTGGTATTTTAAAAGATTTAAACAGAAATAATAAATAATTAACTCTTTATTTTCATTATCAGAAAGAAAGACATAATAAATTATATTAAAAATTTTGTTATTTCCAATCTTGATAATAAAATCAATTACATTAGTAGTTGGCTCTATTTTTAAATTAATAACTTCATCGAGTAAAGTAGGGCAATAAGAAAGGGGCTTTATATTATTGGGTTTTATTTTATTTTTAATGAGATAATTAATTAGATTTAGAAGTGAAATAAAATCGTCTTGATATAGATAAATATTATTCATTAAAGAAACTCAATTGTTTTCTAGAGGGATTACTTTTTTGTCTATCTTCTAAAACTAAATTAGCCTCGATGAAATTTTTATTAAAAAAAGTTTTATCAATAAAATATTTCCCACTACAGGTTATAAAATACTTTGCTCGTTTTAAGACAACGCCCATATTTTTTAAATCTTTAAAGGTAATTTGAAAATGTTGACGAGATTTCATTATTCTTTTGGCACTCGTGACGCCAATGCCGGGAACTTTCAAAAGATCATAATAAGAACATTTATTAACTTCTTTAGGAAATTCCTGTAAATGATTTAAAGCCCAATTAGCTTTAGGATCAATTAATAAATTAAAATTAACATGCTGATCATCTAATAAATCATTGGTCTTAAACCCATAATAGCGCAGTAACCAATCGGCCTGATATAAGCGATGTTCTCTTATTAAGGGAGGTTTTTCTAAGGTCGGTAATAAGTTATCTTTATTAACAGGAATATATGCCGAATATAAGACCCTTTTTAATTTATAATTGTTATACATGGTTTCGCTTTTTTGCATAATATCTAAATCACTTTCATGAGTAGCTCCGATAATCATTTGGGTACTTTGGCCCGCCGGAACAAATTTATTGGATTTATTATTTTTAACATACCCCATAATTTTTTCGGTATTACCAAAATTTTTATTGGGAGCTAAAAGTTTAATGCCTTTTTCGGTTGGCAATTCAATATTGGCACTTAATCTGTCAACAAGCAGTCCTAATTTTTTAACAAGATATTCACTGCATCCGGGAATAGCTTTGGCATGAATATACCCTCCAAAATGATATTTTCGGCGCAGTAGAGTGATAGTTTCAATAATTAATTTCATGGTATAATCAGGACTTTTAATAATTCCTGAAGATAAAAACAATCCTTCAATATAATTTCTTTTATAAAAATTAATAGTTATATAACATATCTCTTCCGGCGTAAATATAGCTCTTTTAATATTATTACTTTGGCGATTTAAGCAGTATTTGCAATCATAGATGCAGCAATTAGTAAGTAAAATTTTCAGCAAAGATATACATCTGCCATCGGCGGAGAAGGAGTGGCAAATTCCACTATAAGCTGTATTTCCTAAATCACCTTTACGTTTGCTTCCACTTGATGAACAAGAAGCATCATATTTGGCACTATCGGCTAAAATTTTTAACTTTTCTTTTAGTTCCATTGCTATCACCAAAACTATTATATAATAAAGAAAAACAAAAAGCAAACAAATGTTTATAAAAATATTTCTAATTTTTGGTAAAAAAAGTGAGACATTTTGTAAGATTTATTATTTTAAATTCATGTGTTATTATTTTGCTATAAACAATTATAGAGCAGTTGTATAATTGGAGGTTTTAATGCTTTTAGAAAAAAATAAACAAATCCACGAGTTTAGCACTCAAAATAATTATTGCTATGTAGCAATTAAAAATATATTTTATAATTCCAAAAACAAAAATACTTTAAATGATTTATCAGATGAAGAACGATTAAAATACGCTGAAAAAATATATCTGCGGCGTCAAGAAATAAAAAGTATTAAAAATGCTTTTCAACTTTTAGAAAGTAGTCAAACTTCTAAAAATTTAAGACATGTATGTCAAATTCTTAAAATATCTTGGCCTCATATTCAAAGATTATCTTATAAAAATCATTCTAAAAAAACGTTAATTTATTATACTTGGTTTTTTTATGATAAAGAAGAAAATGATTTAAAAGTAATAACATATCGTCATTTTAAAAATATCTTTAATATGAAAAATCAAAATCTATCGATATATGAACTGATTGTTCATTATAAATATGGTCATAAAAATATGGCTGATAAAATTTTAGATTATTATCAGAATTTAATAGAAAAATATACAAATTACATGATAAGCCATTATATGAAAAATTACATTATAGAAACTTCCGAACTTATTAATCAATCAGTTATCATCTTATTTGATACTTTATCGAAAGTAGTTTTAAACAATATTAATAGTATAAATTGCTATGTCCGAAAAATCCTTTTTGGCAGACTAGTAGATTTTTCAAGATTATATAGTAAAAATAACATTGAATTTAATGAAGATTATATGAAAGGAAAAGAAGTATATGATTATTAATATTTTTGATTATAAGGATTGTGTATATAATAATGAAGATCCTTTAAATTATTTAATGAGAAAAGAATTATTTGATACTATAAGAAAAACTTATTTAAAACTGACAAATTTTGAACAAAAAATTATCGAAGAAATATTATTAAAGGAAAGAAGTTTTACGAATACAGCTATTTTATTAAATTTATCTATTGAAGAAATCAAACACAAATATCAGTTGTTTTTAGAAGTATTTTACCGAATTTTTCAAAAAGAATTTTATAGTTAAAAAAAGGATAATTTCTTATCCCATTACTTGACCACCATTATTATGTAAGACTTGGCCAGTAACATAAGAAGAATCATCACTAGCCAAAAAGACAAACGTTGGTGCCAGCTCATAAGGCATAGCACCTCTGGCCATGGCGGCATCTGCTCCGAGTGATGGTATTTTTTCTTTAACCCAACATGCAGGTTGTAAAGGAGTCCAGTAAAATCCAGGGGCAATAGCATTTACTCGAATATTTTTAAGAGCTAAATTCCGTGCTAAACTTCTTGTAAAACCGACAATAGCTCCTTTAGTTGTTACATAATCTATTAATTGGGGTTCGCCATAGAAAGTTGTTACGGAACTTAAATTAATGATAGAATCTCCGCTTTTTAAATGGGGTAGTACCTCTTTAGTTAAATAAAACATGCCATAGACATTAACTTTCATCGTTTTATCAAATTGCTCATCGGAAATACAAGTTAATTCATCTTGTTGATATTGGACTCCGGCATTGTTAACAAGAATGTCAATTTTGCCAAATTTGTTTAACGTTTCCTTTACTATCTGTTTAGCAAAGTTTTTATCAGCAATATCCCCACTTAGAAATAAACATTCGCCGCCCAGTTTTTCTATATACTCCTTAGTATCTTTAGCATCTTGATGTTCATCATAGTAAGGAATAACTACTTTAGCACCCTCTTTAACAAAGGCAATCGCTGCTGCTTTACCTAAGCCACTATCTCCACCTGTAATAATGGCCACCTTATTTTTTAACTTTCCACTGCCTTTATAGTTGGGATTATCGAAAATAGGTAGCGGTGTCATTAAATATTCCATTCCGGGTTGTCGGTCTTGTTCTTGCTCAGGTGCCAAAATCTTATATTTTGTCAACTTTACACCGTATTTACCATCATATTGATAAGCCGTGTTGCCAAATTGATAATCATATTTCATGATTTTCACCTCGTTATAATATATGTGGGCTTTTTAAATGGGTTAATTTTTTGTATAAATTTTTATCTTTCATAGATACTATTAAGGGAGGAAACTTATGAATAAAGATGAAAGTAATTTAACAACTAAAGATTTAAGTTATGTAACTGATATATTTAACTGGAATATTAATTGTTACAACGCTTTTGCTCATTTTGGCAGTTTATTAGAAGATGAACAAGCGAAGAAAATCGCAAATAAAGTAGCCAAAGAGCATAAAAATAACTGTGAAAAATGTTTGAAATTATTAAAATAGAAAGGAAAAAGGATAATGACTAAAGACCAAGAAATTTTAAATGTTCTGCTCGAACTTGAAAAAAATATGGTTAAAAATTTAGCTACTGCTATTACCGAAGCTAGTAACGAAAAATTAGTGACGGCATTAGAAGAAATATTTAATAATACCAAAACAGCCCAAAGAGATATTTTTAATTATATGAATGAACAAGGATTTTATAAATTAGAATATGCTCCTGTAACTAAAGTTAGTAAAGAAGAACAAAAATGTTTAAAAACTTTAGAAAGCTCAGAAGAAATTTAAAAAACTAATTTCTTCTTTTTTAGTCTTTACAAAACATACAAAGGTTTGATATAGTAAAGGCTGCAGAAGGAGTTTGTAATGAAAAAAACTTTAGAGCAACAATTAGAAAATTATGTTTATCGCTATCATATCAATAGTGCTTATTTGTATGATAAAAACTCGATTAATGCGGTAGGGAAAAGCAC
>CANRAC010000084.1 GCA_947628495.1 uncultured Bacilli bacterium | reverse complement strand
TAGGTTTCTTTTGTTAGATGAACATGATGATTACTTATTCCCACTTTAATTATTTCTTGCATAAATATACCCTCTTTCTTTAAAATTATACAAAGAACAAAAAAAGAAAACAAGCTATTTTAAACTCGTTTCTATTAACTTTTTATTACTAATTAATCTTTTATTATCGGGTTCTTTTTCCAAAGCTCTATTTACAAATATTAAAGCTAAATCATAAACACCTAAATTAGCATAAGCTACTGATAGTAAGTCGTCAATGGTCGCATCCCAACTGGAAGGCTCATTTATATAAGATTTATACTTATCCGTTATTTCTAAGGCTTTTAAACAATATTCTTTTACTTTACTATAATTTTTTAATGAATTTTCTAATAAAGCCGCTTCCACTAAAGGTTCCCGTAAATATGGGGTTTCTGCCATTGCTTTCTGATACCACATTTTCGCTTCCTCAAATCTGTTTAAACCTATATAAGATCGAGCAATAAAACGCATTGAAGCACTTCTTTCGTCTTTCCAAGTTGCCGTTTTTAATTTTAAATGTTTGAGCAATGTTTCAATACATTTTTCGTGCATACCATAAAACATGTATTCCCTTCCCAAATAATGCATGTTCCGATCATCTTCGGGATCCTCTTCTACTGAAAGTTCTAACAGTTTTAAATACTGACCTCGCGATTTTGTAGAATCAGGATAATGATTTAGAGTAATATCATCAGTAGTAACGATTTTTTCGGGATAAGCACATTTTAAAACTTCATGAACAGGATGAGTCCATGTATAACCTTTTCTTTTATGGATTTTATCTATGTAAAAATTTACAGCCGGATTGCCGCTAGTATCAAAACTCCAATTATAATTATATCTAACCCGCGTATTATCTTTCCAAATATCTTCAAGTACCTGGCGCCAGCCTGGTTCAAAAACCTCGTCTAAATCCGTACACACACAAATATCGGCATCTTCGGCAACCAATTCTAAAGATGCATTCCGTGCGACATCAAAACGCCAAGGATTAATTTCTTTGACCTCAACATGAACTCCTAGCTCTTTTAATTTGGCCACTGTATTATCAGTAGAACCAGTATCTAGAACATATATTTCATCTGCTTCTTTCATAGATTCATACCAACGATCAACAAACTTTTCTTCATTCTTAGTAATAGCATAGACACATATTTTATATTTACTCATAGAACACCTCTTATTTATATATTCGTGTAAAAAAAAATTATGATATTTAACAAAATAAATTAAATATCATAATATATAGTATAAAGGTATAAAAAGGTAAGGAATAATATGAATTATGGATAGTGTATTAAAAGAAGTTAAAAACTTCTTTCACTGTAATATATGAATTTCTTTCTATAATGTAAAGGATAATTTAACTAGAATACTTTCTAGATTTTTTTATTAACGCATTTTCATAATTTAACATAAAGTATTATAGAAATGGATGTGAGAAAATGAATAGTGGTTTAATATATAACCGCCCATGTACAAATTGTAATCCAACTGGTCCCACTGGTTCTGTAAGTGGCCCTACTGGCCCTACTGGTCCAACTGGCCCTACTGGTCCTTTTGGTCCGACTGGCCCACAAGGAGTTCAAGGTATCCAAGGTATCCAAGGCCCTGTAGGTTCAACCGGTGCTGCAGGCCCTCAAGGTGTAGCTGGTCCGCAAGGTCCACAAGGTATTACTGGCCCGACTGGTCCGACTGGCCCTACCGGTGCAACTGGCCCTACTGGCGCTCAAGGTATTCAAGGTTTAGTTGGAGCTATTGGCCCAACTGGTCCGCAAGGTATTCAAGGCCCTATAGGTCCGCAAGGTCCAACTGGTGCCGCTGGAGAAACTGGTGTAGCTGGTCCGCAAGGAGCTCAAGGTCCAACTGGTGCTACCGGCCCTACTGGCCCTGCAAATGGTTTAAATGCTTATGGCGGTCTATATGATACAAATACCGATGCTGTTAGCTTAACTCAAGATACAGTAGCACCTATCCCTGTCGAATCACAAATGCCTAGTGCCAATGTAACTTATGGCCAAAATACCATTACAGTTGGTCCTGCTGGTACTTACGCTATAGAATATAGTTTATCAGCTAATACAACTACTGCTGGAGAAATAACAGTTTCAGTTCAACAAGGTGGAAATAATATTCCTGGAACTGCAATTGATTCTTATTTAACTGCAAATGAAAGTGAAGCAATTAGCGGCAGTACTATAACAGACTTAGATGCAGGTGCAACACTTACTTTAGTTGCTCTTGGTAATAGCAGCAATCCAAGTGTCAATTTTGATACTGTAACTTTCTCAGTAAAAAAACTTGATGCTTAATTAAAGAGCTTTTGCTCTTTTTTTATTTATCTAATGCTTATGCCCACTCTTCTGTTGCAAATGTTCATACCATAATTATAGGGGGGTTATTGGTGTGTTAGAATTTCTTAATAATATAAACCCTATAATAGCAGCATTGTTAGCAACCCTATTTACTTATGCTATAACCGTTTTGGGAGCAGCTTTAGTTTTCTTTTTCAAAAAAATTAATAAAAACTTTATGGATGCTATGTTAGGTTTTGCGGCCGGCGTTATGGTAGCTGCCTCTTTCTTTTCGCTCCTAGCTCCTTCTATTGAAATGGCTAATAGTTTAAAAATGAATTCTTGGTTAACAGCTTTCTTAGGGTTCTTTAGCGGCGGAGTTTTACTTTTCATTGGTGATAAAATATACGACTTTTTTATGAGTAAAAAGAAAAAGGAAAAATCTTCAAGTCTAAAACGTTGTCTAATGCTCGTATCTTCTATTTCTCTTCACAATATTCCCGAAGGTATGGCTGTCGGTGTGGCCTTTGGCTCTTTAGCTTATAACTTAAATGGGGCAACACCCCTAGCGGCGATTATTTTAGCTTTTGGGATAGGTTTACAAAATTTTCCGGAAGGAACTGCCGTTTCTGTCCCTTTAAGAAGAGAAGGTTTTTCGCGCAAAAGAGCATTTTTCTGGGGACAATTTAGTGGTATTGTCGAACCAATTGCGGGGGTAATTGGAGCTCTACTTGTTTTAAAAATTAGAATTATTTTACCATTTCTTCTGGCCTTTGCGGCGGGAGCCATGATATATGTCGTAGTTCAAGAACTTATCCCCGAAAGCCAAACAAATGAAAAAAAAGACCTCATGGCCTTATTTACGTTAATTGGTTTTTCCATAATGATGATTCTAGATGTTGCTTTAGGTTAAAATCTCTTTAAGAGATTTTTTTAGATGCTTCTTTAATTATTTTTAAAGATTTTGCTAACTCCTTTTTTTCAGGATTTGTTAAATCTAGGTTCTTTCTTTCAATTACGCCATGTTTTCCTAAAACAACCGGATAGCTATAATAAACATCTCCTTCCTCATCATAAACCGAAAGAATTACCTCTTCTTTTTGATCATTAATAATCATTTGAGTTATCTTTGCTAAACAAGTACCAATTGCCCAAGAGGAAAAGCCTTTAGTATAAAGTAATTCATAGCCAACATTTCTCACCAATTTTTCGATACTTTTAAGCTCCTTTTCATTTAGATATTCCGTTACTTTTTTATTATCGATATAGCACTTTTCCCAAGGAATCATTGCACTATCACCATGTTCTCCTAAGACATAAGCAGAAATTTTCGTATATGAGATATTTAACTTTTTATGTAAATAGTATTTTAAACGTGCGGTATCTAGAAAAGTGCCACTGCCAATTACTTTATTAGCTTCTAAATTACTCTCTTTATAAATTTCCCAAGTAATAACATCTAAGGGATTAGTAGCATTTAAAATAATTCCTTTAAAATTATGAGCCATTATATTACTGACTATATCTTTTATAATTTTGCTATTTTTGGCCAATAAATCTAAGCGGGTCTGCCCAATATCTTGATTAGCTCCCGCACTAATAACTATAATGTTGGCATTTTGGCAATCTTGATAATCGCCTAAATGAATGTCAACGTCCAAGTCAAGAAATGGTAAAGTATGATTAAAATCTAAAACTTCTCCTTTTACCTTTTCTTTATTTATATCAATAATAGCAATTTCTTGGATATTTATTTTTTGATTTAAAAGGGCATGAATATAACTGGTACCGACATTGCCACAACCAATAACCACAATTTTATTTTGCATGTAATCACCAATTTTAATATGTTAAAAATATTAAATTTTATAACTAATTTAGCAAAACATTTCTTGCATAATAATTTAATTATGTTACAATCAAATTGAAGGTAGGTAGTTTGGTAGTATGAAGAGTATTGACGATTTAAAATTAATTGTTTTAGATAATTGTAAAGATTTTGGCGAGAAAGTAGACAAGCATTTACAAAAGATCCGTAAAACAAAAAATAGTTATATTGTTCCAGTTTGTTTAACAAGATTTAATAATGGGGAAGCTAAAGCTTGTATTAAAAATAGTATTCGGGGCAAAGATGTCTACATTATAAGTGATATTGGTAATTATAGTTGTACATATAAAATGTTTGATTTTACAAATCATTATAGTCCCGATGATCATTATCAAGATATTAAAAGAATTATTTTATCAACAATGGGTCACGCCAAAAGTGTTAATGTTGTTATGCCTTTAATGTACGAAGCTAGACAACATAGACGAAAATCAAGAGAATCACTAGATTGTGCCCAAGCCTTACAAGAACTAAATCATTTAGGAGTTAAAGGTATTATAACTTTCGATGTACACGATCCAAATATTCAAAATGCTATTCCTAACTTGCCTTGCGACAACTTTTATACTACAAATGATACTTTAAGAGAATTTTTAGAAAACGAAACAATTAA
>CANRAC010000083.1 GCA_947628495.1 uncultured Bacilli bacterium | reverse complement strand
AAATAAAAATAGACAACTAGGTTTCTAGTTGTCTATTCGCTTTCTAGATGCATAAATAAAATACCTATATTAATTGCGGCACAAATACCAATAAGTACATATATGACATTTGCTAATACCGAATCGGCACCAAATACAGCTGAGACAAGATTAAAATCAAATAAACCAACTAAGGCCCAGTTTAAGCCCCCAACAATATTTAATGCTAAGGCAATTTTTTGTATTGTTTCCATAATCATCCTCATTTCTATTTTTATTATGTTCCTCTTTTTAGTTAATATACATGAATAATTAAATTTATTAAAAATATACTTAACTAGAAAAGGAAAGTGATGTAATGAAAAAAATAATATTCTTAAGTATGTTTGTTCTTCTTTTAGTTAGTGGTTGTGGAAAATTTGATATTTCAAAAGCGAAAGAGGAATTTAAAGACAAAGTAAACTCATCTAAAGGTTACGAACTTAAGGGTACTATGGAAATTTATAATAACGAAGATACTTTTAAGTATAATATAACGGTCAATTATCAAAAAGATGATAACTATAAAGTTAGTATGATCAATCAAAATAATGACCATGAACAAATTATTTTAAAAGATGAGGGTAATGTTTATGTCGTTACGCCAAGCTTAAATAAAAGTTTTAAATTTGAAAGTCAATGGCCTGCCAATAGTTCCCAATCCTATATTTTAGAATCCTTAGTTAATGATGTCGTAAATGATGATAAAGCCACCTTAAAAGAAGAAAAAGGCAAATATATCATATCTTGTTTAGTCAACTATCCCCATAATAAAGCATTAGTTAATCAAGAATTAACTTTCGATAAAGATATGAATTTAGAAAAAGTTATGGTGTATGATACAAATAAAAATGTCAAAATAAAAGTAACTATTAAAAATATTGATTATAAAGCAAAATATAAAGATGATTACTTTAAATTAAATACTTTAATTGATGAAACAGAAGAAAAACAAGAAGATGAAAAAGAAACAACCGCTTTAGAAGAAGCTATCTATCCTTTATATGTTCCTGCCAATACCTATTTAAAAAGTGAAGATAAAATAACAGATGAACAAACTGATAGAACCATCTTAACCTTTAAAGGCGACAAATCATTTATTTTAGTCGAAGAAGCAGCGACAGCCTCTAAAGAATTTGAAATAATTCCTGTAGCTGGAGATCCTTTATTACTTACCGATTCTGTTGCGGCCTTATCAAATAATTCCTTAACTTGGACATCTGATAATGTAGAATATTATTTAACAAGTAGTAATTTGGCTAGTGATGAACTTATGACCATCGCGCAATCATTAGGAAATGTTGCTTTAGAAAAGTAGCATTTCTTTTTATTTTACAATCCTCTTTTTATATTGTAAAATAATAATAGAATGAGAGGGCGAGTTATGGCAAAAAGAAGTTTTGATGCGGAAAAAGAATTACAAAAATTGCAAAAGTATTTAGGAAGTTTAAAAGTAGGAATATCGATAATTATTGGAATATGTATCCTAACTATTGGCATAATTTTTACCTACTCTGTAGTTAAACTTGCCAGTAAAAACTCTCCGGAAGAGCAAAAAATTAAAATTAGTTTAGTTGTTAATAACGGATATACAGCTAAAGCTGAGGTTCAAGCGAGTTATAATGCCTTAACTAGTATTACGATAGAGCCTAATAATGGCTATGTTTATGACAATTTAAGTTGTACGAATAATCAAAAAGCTTCTTTTGAAAGTGGCCAAAATCATTTAACTATTAGGGCTACTAAAAATACGGAATGTACAATTAATTTTAAATTAAATGAATTAAGCCTAGCTACTAAAATCAGTAATGAACAAATAGCGACGGAAAATAAAGGGCTATATGTTACTACTGATGATTTAGGAGAGTCTTTATACTATAAAGGCAATGTGGATAATAACTATGTTTCTTTTGCAAATATTTTATGGCGTGTTGTGCGTATTAATGGGGATCAAACTATCAGATTAATTACTAATGAACCAATTGGGCAATCTATTTATAGTATAACTGATTCAAATAGTGCCGATAGTATTCAAAATTATCTAAATGATTTTTATACTCATAATTTACAAGATTACGAAAGATATATAGATAATGTTAATTTAAAAATTGGCCTTCTTACTAAAGATGAAGTGGAATTAAGTAAACTAAATAATCAAGAAACTTATCTAGATATGACTAAAACTTGGTGGACTATGTCCTCTAAGTCCGAAAATTCTGTTTATACCAATAATTCAATTGATTATAAAATTGGTTCTAATTTAGATGTTTATCCTGTTATTAATTTAAAAAAGGATACGCCTTTAATTGCGGGGGATGGTACTCTTAATAATCCGTATAAAATAAATTAAGTTCTTTAATTCTAGCAACAAAATAGGAAGTATGTTATCATATATTTAAGTAGGTGATAAAGATGAAGAACATTGTTATCTTCGGCGGGGGAAGTGGACTTTCTCAACTACTAAAAGGCTTAAAGTTGTTTCCTGTAAATGTAACAGCCGTTGTAAGTGTTGCTGATAATGGTCGTAGTACAGGCGACCTACGGAAAGAGTTTGATATTCCAGCGGTCGGTGACATTTCGAAAGTGCTTTTAGCCATGGCTAATACTGATGCTGATAATACGGAATTATTAAATTATCGTTTTGCTAAAAATTCTAAATTAGCAAACCATTCGATTAAAAATTTATTATTAACAGCTTTACTAGATATTAAAGGTGATTTTGCCCATTCCATTCCTATTTTGTGTAAATTATTTAATATCCAAGGTACAGTTTTACCTTTAACCGAAGAAGCAGTGGATTTAATCGGCAAAACTGAATATGGTGAATATATCATTGGAGAAAGCCAAATTACAGAAGCTAAAACGAAAATTGATGAGATATTTTATGATAAAAAATTTAAAATTAATCCCGAAATCTTTAAAGCTTTAAATAAAGCCGATTTAATTGTTTTTTCTTGTGGAAGTTTATATACAAGTGTTATGCCCCATATTGTTTTAGAAGAAATCCAAAAGGCGATAAATGCTTCCCATGCTAAAACTTTATACGTCTGTAATCTGGTTACTCAACCAGGTGAAACCGATAATTTTAAAGTCAGTGATCATATTAAGGTTTTTCAAAAATATTTAGGTGAGGGTGGACTAGATGCAATTATTGCTAATAATAGTAAAATGTCTGCCTATTTAGTCAAAAAATATGCTACGGAAGAGCAAAAAGATCCTGTAATCTTAGATAAAAAGACAGTCGAAAAAATGGGAGTAAAATTAATTGAAGATAAAATATATAAAATAGAAGATAATGTTTTAAGACATGATAGTTTAAAAACAGCTTATCTAATATTTTCTTATTTAATGGATGAATTAGTATGACTTTTACGACCCGAATTAAAGAAGAAATTTCGAAACTTCCATTTGACTATGTAACTGTTAGAAGTGAATTATCGGCTTTTATTAGATATGATGGTAAATATGATAAAGAAAAAATCGAATTGGTTATGGAAAATGCTTCCGTGGCGCGCAGGATGTACAAAATAATCAAAAATCTTTATCATGCCAATATATATGTTACCGTGCGTATTCAAAAAAGATTTAGGACAAAACAAATATATATATTAGAAATAAAAGATCAAGTACCCTTTATTTTAGAAGATCTTTGTATATTTAAAAATAATAAAAAAATAGCTCCTGAGGAGTATTTACTAGAAAACAAAGAAGATAAAATTGCTTTTATTCAAGGGTTATTTTTAGCATGCGGTAGTGTTAATGACCCGAAAGTAAGTGGCTATCATATGGAATTTGTTGTGCATGCAAAAAAAGATGCCATATATTTTAGTAAGATTTTAAAAGAATTAGATATTCCAACGAAAATATTAAAAAGAAATAATCGGTATATGATTTATCTTAAAAGTGCAGAGAATATAAGTGATATTATAAAAATGTTTAATGCTATTAATTCTTTATTTTATTTTGAAGATATTAGAATATATCGCGATCATAAAAATATGGTTAATCGTCTAAATAATTGTGAGTTAGCCAATCAAGAAAAGACTATTAAAACCGGAATGGTGCAAATAGAAAATATTAATTATTTAAAAGAACACAATTTAATAGATCTTCTAGATGAACGAACAAAAGATGTTATAAAATATCGTGAAAAATATCCCGATGTCTCTTTTTTAGAACTGGCGGAAATAATTAGTAGTGAAACTGGTAAACCTATTGGTAAATCAGGGGTTAATCATTGTTTTATTAAAATGCGTGATTTAGTAAAAAGACATCAAGCCAAAGCCTCACAAAATGACATCAATTAAGCCGTAATCTAAGGCACTTTGCGCATCCATATAATTATCTCTTTCGGTATCATTTTTAATTGTTTTTAAATCTTGGCCAGTTAAAGTAGCGAGCATATGATTTAACTTATCTTTTAATTTAATGATTCTTTCAGCTGCTATCTGAATTTCGGTTGCTTGCCCTTGGGCCCCTCCTAAAGGTTGATGAATCATGATTTCGGAATTTTTTAAAGCGCAGCGTTTACCTTTAGTTCCACTAGCACATAAGAAAGCGGCCATCGATGCGGCCATGCCAATCACAATTGTTTTAACATCACTTTTAATAAAATTAATTGTATCATAAATACTAAAACCGGCGGTTACACTACCACCCGGACTATTTATATATAAACAAATTTCTTCATTATTTAAAGAATCTAAATATAAAAGCTCGGAAACAATAATGCTAGCACTTTCATCGGTAATTTCACCCGTTAAAAAAACGATTCGATCTTTTAGCATGCGCGAATATAAATCATAACTGCG
>CANRAC010000082.1 GCA_947628495.1 uncultured Bacilli bacterium | reverse complement strand
ATCTATATTTTTTTCTTCATATTCTGGATTAAATTCTTCATCATACATATACCAAATTAAATTTTTAACATCACTATATTTACCAATATCTTTACGGGGCTTTTTCTGCTCTCTTTCAATATTTAATATAGCTTTCGTATAATCTGGATCTTTGGTAAACACTTTTAAAAACTCTTGGTCAAATTCTTCTAAGTAAGTTTTAGTTTGTTCATAAATTTCCTCTTTAGTTAAACGACTAATATAAGTTCTGGAAATATTAATTAATTTTTCTAAATCAAATAAAGCCCCACTTTTACTAACCTTTTTAAAACTAAATTCAAAATCGCTAATCTTTTTATCTTTATTTTGTAAATACCATTCTTCAAAATTACTATTGATAATCGTTGCTAAATAAAGTTTAACGGCTTCATTAGGAATACCCATTTCATGATAAAAACTTACCGCACATTCTGGATCTTTTCTTTTTGATAACTTACGAATGACGCCATCATCATTTTTTAAAAGTGGCGAAATATGACAATATTTCGGGGCTTTAAAACCACATGTTTCAAATAATTGAATATGGATTGGTAAAGATGAAACCCATTCATCACTACGAATAATATGCGTCGTATGCATAAGATGATCATCAACTACATGGGCAAAGTGATAAGTTGGTAGCCCATCTTTTTTCATAATTGGAATATCTAAATCATTTTCGGGAAATTCTAAAGTCCCTCTTACTAAATCAGTACATTTAATTTTTTTATAAAAACTGCCTGGTGATTTAAAACGAATAATATAAGGCTCATTGTTTTTTATTTTCGCAGCCGCTTCATCTGGCGTCAAATCACGATATTTAGCATATTTACCATAAATACCAATACGATCTTTATGTTTTTCTTGTCTTTCTCTTATGTCATTTACTTCTTCTTCAGATAAGAAACATGGATAAGCTTTGCCTTCTTTGATTAGTTCTTTAATAAAAGCATGATAAATTTCTTTTCTTTGAGATTGAATATAAGGGCCATAGATACCATTTTCATTTTTTTCATCAAGGGCTCCTTCGGTAAAAGTAATATCAAAATCTTTTAAATCTTTAATGATATTACTAATTCCATTTTCCACAGTTCTTTTGGTATCTGTATCTTCAATTCTTAAAAAGAATACGCCATCAGTTTGCTTAGCAAAGGAATATCCCGTAAAACTAGCAAGTAGAGCGCCGATGTGAACAAAGCCCGTTGGTGATGGAGCATAACGCGTCACAATGGCTCCTTCTTTTAGATTTCTTTCCGGGTATTTGTCTTCATAATATTTTATATCATGTTTAATATCTGGAAATATTAAATCAGCAAGTTCTTCACGTGTCATAAAATCCCTCTTTCTTTAAACTATTCTAACATAAATAAGGGCAAAAAAAAAGAAAATAACCAAGTAAATTAATCTCCTTAATTTTGAAAATTTTTCATTATTTCATTTTCATAATATTTACTCAAGTGCTATCTGAGGCATCTACCATTTACATGTGTTATGAGAAAACTTTAGTTTATCTAAAAATGATTATCATTATAAAAATTCTAAGTATCCTAGGAGATTTTTTAAATGGCGCCGTTAAAAGAGCAATCTTTTAACATGCGTCTACAAAAAGTGTAGATGCCTTTCATTTAACACTTACATTTTTATTTTAGAAAATAATTAGGAATTTGGCAAGTACTAATTAAGCTTCCTTGACTTTACTAACATAAAAATACATTCCATCACTATCTAATTTAAAAGTATATACATTCGTAAATGTTTCGCTAACTTTAACCTCGTTATTAGAACTATTTTCTATTTCATCATATTTCTCTACTATTTCATATATTTTAATTTCTTTATCATCTTTTACAGCTTGGGAAAGTTTTGTCGTATAACCGCCAGGTCCAGCAGCCCCTCCAGTTTCCATCATATAGAAAATATACATGTCCGCTTCTTGATTATATTGTAAACTTTTACCTTTATAAGTATCTAAATAAATAGGTATAGAAGTATCTACATTATATTCATTACCAAATAAGTCTTGATATACCATTTCAATATATTTTTTAGAGTAACCATATTCTATAATTGTATTAGGATTATAGTAAGGAGTTCCTTCTTTTTGAGTAAAGCAAGCACTATAACTACCGTCAGCTACCGTATCCAGAATATTATAATCATTACAATTAATAGATACTTTATTAGACTCTTTAATATTTTTACCAACTAATTGCATTTTTACTAAATCAGTAGTTGAAGCTATATCAAAATTCTCTGCATCGTTATATTCCCAAAAAGCATACCAGGTCGGTTTTTCATTTTCTTTCGAAACCTGATTATACAAACTTTGAACTAATCTAGAATTAATATCCAATTCTTTTGCTTCTTCTTTTTTTACTGATTCTTTTTTTTCTTCTTTAACATCTGATTTATTCATAATTTTAGCAAGCATTCCATTATCATACGCAATATATCCAATTAATCCTAAACAAATGATAATAAACATTACCAAAACTATTATTAACCCCTTATTACTTTTTTGTTCCATTTTAATCTTCCTTTCCTACAATACTAGTATAGCATACTTTTTCATTTTTGAAAGTTCTGTCAGAATTTGACGAACGATTTTAATTTATTTTTATTGTCTAGCTTTTTATAATATTTACTCGAGTGCTAACTGGGGCATCTACCATTTACATCTTAAGAAATACATAATCCTTTGGGGTTTTGGTTTTTTAAAGGAGTAGATGTGTTATGAAAAAGCTATTAGTTATACTAAAAGTTATTATCATTATAAAAATTTTAAATATCCTAAAAAATATTTAAAATAAAATGACGCCCGTTAAAAAGAGTAATCTTTTAACATGGCGTCTACACCAAAAATGTAGATGCTATTCATTTAGCACTTACATTTTTATTTTAAAAAATTATTAGAGATTTTGCAAGTAATTTTGTTAAACATTAAATCTAAAGTAACAAATATCTCCATCTTGCATTAAATATTCTTTACCCTCAAGACGCAGTTTACCTGCTTCTTTAACAGCCTTTTCACTTTTTAATTCGGCTAAATCTTGATAACTCATTACCTCCGCTTTTATAAATCCTTTTTGAAAATCGGTATGGATAATTCCTGCACATTCTGGAGCTTTCATACCTTTTTTAAATGTCCACGCGCGCACTTCATCAGTTCCAGAAGTAAAGAATGTTTCTAACCCTAATAATTTATATGTTGCCTGAATTAATTTATCAAGACCACTACTAGCAATTCCTATATCTTGTAAGAAAGCTTTTTTTTCTTCCTCATCTAACTCTGATAGTTCACTTTCAACTTTAGCACACATAATAATAGTTTCGGAGCCCTCTTTTTGGGCATAATCTTGAACTAACTTTGTATATTCATTTTCCCCAGCAATAGCCGTTTCTTCAGAAACATTTGTGGCATAAATAATTGGTTTTAAAGTAATCAAATTAAAATTCTTAATAACTTCTAATTCTTCCTCTTCAAAATCGATATTGCGCAATGCGACATTTTCTGTTAAAGCTTTTTCACATTTTTTCAAAGTGTTTACTTCTAATATAGTTTCTTTATCTTTAGCCATGTCCGCTTTCTTGCCAATTTTATTAATACGATTTTGAATAATTTCTAAATCAGCTAAGATTAACTCGACATTAATTATTTCAATATCTCGAATTGGATCTATTTTCCCTTCGACATGCGTTATTTCGGCATCTTCAAAACATCGCACGACCTCTACAATAGCATCAACTTCTCTTATATGAGATAAAAATTTATTACCTAATCCTTCTCCACTCGAAGCGCCTTTAACTAATCCGGCTATATCGGTAAACTCAAATGTTGTTGGCACTAATCTTTCTGGGTGATACATTTCATTTAAAACATCTAATCTCTCATCAGGAACAGTAACTACTCCCACATTAGGTTCTATAGTCGCAAATGGATAATTAGCTGCTAAAATATTCTTTTTTGTAATAGCATTGAACAATGTTGATTTTCCGACATTGGGAAGACCAACTATTCCCGCTTTCAAACTCATTAAAACACTCCCTTTGCCTAAATATAATTATAACACTGCCGCCCCGCCAATACCAATTGGAATTCCAATGATGTACCATATAATAATTAATACCGCAAAAAATCCGGCTGTCCCTAAAGCATATGGCAATTGATATTTAATCGTTTTAAATAAACTAATTGGTTTTTCATCTTGATTATATTTTTGAATAAAGGCCAAATATATAACAAAATAAGCCAGTAATGGTGTTAGACCTGTCGTAACACTTTCGGCAAAACGGAATATTACTTGTCCAAATTCAGGCGTAATCCCCGCATTCATTAAAGTAGGAACAACAACTCCTGCCATAATCGAATATTTAGCTGTCGAAGATGGTACTAATATAGTACCGACGGCCACCAGTAAAAACAACAGTAATATTAACGGTATACCGGTAAATGATGTACTTTCAATAAAATTCGTAAACATCGAAATTAAAACTGTTCCAATTTCGGATTTTTTAAAAATATTAATTAAAGCCGAAGCAAAGAAAATTAATACTAGAGTTCGACCAGTTCCATCTAGAGAATGGCCTAAATAATTACATACATCATTATTGTTTTTAATTGTCTTAGCCCCAAGACCATAAAATAAGCCCCAAATAATAAATAATATTAAGACAATGAAAACAAAGCCATTACTAAAAAACGAATCATAACTAAATAATTTATCAATATAGTAAGTTTGGGTATTATCTAAGAAATTTCCGGAAAAAGGAAGACCAGGAATAATATTATAAATAAAGAAGATTAAATATATTAAACCAGCACCTAAAGCATAGATTAA
>CANRAC010000081.1 GCA_947628495.1 uncultured Bacilli bacterium | reverse complement strand
TTATATGTTATTATTGAAATAACAAAAAAGAAGTAAGAATTAACTTACTTCATATCATGGAAAGTTCCATTTACACAAAATTCCTTACACACTCTATATTCGCAAATAAAACGCCCTAAAGCGTTTTATTTTATTTTGACAACATATTCTTTATTTCTAATGGAAAGTACTAGTTCGACATTATCAGCATTCCTAATTGCAGCATCAACTTGTAAAACAACTTTGCCTTCCAGTTCTTTAGGTGTCAAATTTTCCGTATTTACTGTAACAGGATCACTACCTTTTTGACTATATCTAACCTTTGCAAATTGACTAAAAAATGTACTAGCATTCTTATTGCTCTTATAATAATAAGTTGTTTTATCAAGTTTTAAATCATAATCTAAAACTAGTAAAATTGCATTAGAAGCTTTTGTATATTTCGGAGTTACAATCCCTACAGAGTCACGACAATCTTCTTTAATACAAAATTGATAATTATATTTATAAGTATTTGTAATATTATAATTAGTTATTTTAAGAGAACTATCTTTGAGCATACTATCTTTAAATGATACTTTTTCTTGTTGTTTATAACTACCCATATTCTCTACTTTCGAAATATCTTCAGGAACTACTTTAACTTTTTTATAATTGGCTTTAATAGCACCCACATTATAATCAATAGATTCTAATATATTAATAACATAATTTTTACGCAGGTAAGGTTTATCTAATTCAAAAATTAAAATATAATCCCCATCAGAACCAGCTTTTAATTTATCTCCTTTATAAGGTGTTCCTAAATCAGTAAAATACTCCATTTTACTTTTAGTAGGATATATATTGTCATTATTTAATCTTAAGCGAAAATCACTAAGCACTAAATTGTTAGCAACACTAGATTTATTAACAATATTCATATTTACAATTAGATAATATTTATCTTTGATAAGCTCATTACCCCGATAATCAGTATTGGTAATATAACTATTATTAACTTTTAAATTAAAAGTTTTATACGAAAATACTGCATTTTGTTTATATATTTTGTTATAAACATTGACATTCATAAATATTCCGGTTCCTATAATTATACCGACAATAACAATAATACAAGTAAAGATAAAGGTATTTTCCACTATATAGTATTTAAATTCCCTAATAAACCTACGTAAAGTTCTTTTGGCTTTATAAGTTTCAACCCCCACAGTAAGTTCGACTTCTTCATTATCAGTAGCTTCAATTTCCATTTCTTTTAAATCTAATTGGAAATTAAATTTCTTTAAATTAAACCCTAAACCGCGCATGGCTGTAACGATTATAAAGAAATATTGCGGCAAAGAAAATAACAGCGATAAATCGCGATACAAACGAGCGGTTTGAGCATCTACAACGCTTTTTTCTAATCCTTGTAATATCCCAAAGGAGACAGATAATAAAACAAATACAAATATGTAATAAGCTATTAAAGCCACATATAATTTCGTATCTTTCTTTTTATTTTTCATTAGCATATAAACAAAAATACTAATGCCCAAAATTAATATAACGGCTAGATACATAAATAAATTAATGTAACTTCCGGCTATATTTGAAGATGAAGTATAATATCCGGAAGAAGCAAACTCACTAAAAAATCTTACTAAATTAAACACTTTAAAAGCTAAATAAACGAGTAAACCTACTATTACTAAATGAATTGCTTTAAAATGCTTGATTAAAAAAGCATAAGGCTTTTTAAATACCATGTGAATTCCCCTCTTTCTATCATATTCATTATAATATAGGAGACAAAAAAAAGAAAGATTAAACTTTCTACATACTTTTTCGTGATACTAGTAATTGATCAGGCATTAAATATATAGTTTCATTCTCACGCATCACTCGATCTTTATCAACTTTAAAACGATTAGCCACAATATCTAAAGTATCTCCTTCGGTAGTAATATAGTAACTATAACCACTTTTCGGAATTAAAATTTCTTGACCAGGATAAATATAATCATTCATTGTCAAACCATTTAAAGCTGCTAATAATTCGGGATTAATATTATAGCGTCTGGCTATTTGATATAAATTATCGCCTTTTTCAATAGTATAATATTCAAAATATTGTTCTTTATTTTTCGGAACAATAATTTCCATCCCTTGTCTTAATAAAGTTGAATATTCCATATTATTAATATCTTTTAATATATCTACCGTCGTATTAAATTTTTTAGCGATAATTTCTAAATTATCTCCTTGCTTAATTGTATATTTATCAAACATACTATCACTCCTAATAGTAAGATATGATAAATATCCTAGAATGTTATTGACGATAAACAAAAATCATATTTTGATAATTAAAATTCCATTCAAAAGTTTCTAACAATAATTGTTCTCCTAAATTAGGATTATAACGATATAACTTAGAGTCAGATAAATAATAGACATTTTCTTGATTATAATCAACAATTTTTAAATTATCTTTCTTACTTACTAATATTTTATTATCACTATTATATAATTTTAAATATAAGTTACCGTTATTTACTGTATAGTTATATGCATTTAGTTTTTGAAATTGATAATCTTTTTGAACCAGTTTAGTTAAACTAATTTTCGTGAATTTTTGATCATAGAAAATCCCCTCTTTATTACTAGTTCCTACTATTCTAATTTTTTTATGAGAAGGCACAATTTCATATTCGGTTTTTGCTTTGCGGTCAACTAAGAAAATACTTTCATTATAACTTCCTAAGATGTAGCTATCCATAGAGATATCATAATCAATTTTCCAAGTACTTTTTTTGCCACTTTCTAAATTAATAATTATAAATTTATTAAAATGATAATCTTCATTATAATCCGCTAAGATCACTAAATTATTTAATTTGGCTATAACGTTTAAGTTATAGACATCATGATCCGTAATTTTTAAATTATCAGTAATATTATTGTTTAAGTAATAAAACCCTTTATAATTCCAAAGTAAGAAGGCGGATTTATCTTGGTTATAAATCATTATATTGTTAAATTGGCTATTTATCTTACTATCTTCATTTTTAATTTTATAATGCTTTAGAACATCCTGATTTTTAATTAAACTAATATCTTGAGAAATTTTATTTTCAATACATATTGGTCTAGAAGTGCTATCTTTAGTAACAATAGCTAAACAATAGGTATTATCTTTTTGATAATAATCCACATCTTGCACTATTTTTCTTTTCCAAATATTATTAATGACAAATTCATATGTATGCTTATCTTTTTGCACTTGAATATAATGAGCTTTTAATTTTTTATTATATTCTTCCTCTACTTGAATAGATCCTAATTTATAATGAATCTTATAATTATGAGGCATTTTAAAAAGAAATATAATAAAAATTATACTTAATAGAAATATAATAATTCTTTTTTTATGAAATTTTCTAGTCTTCCTCTTTTTCATTATTCTGGTATTTTTGCTTCTCCCTAATCATATATTCTGTAATTTCTGTTTCAATTTTACTTAAAGCCTGTTTTGATAGTTTTGAAACGGAAATTAACTCTTTTACAGTATCAATCGTAATTCGCCCCCAGATAAGTCCTTCTCTGACTGTTAAATCATTATACATATCGGGAGTTATTGATAAAAAAGTATATCCCCATAACACTCTTTTTTTCGCAACAATCAATCTTTTATTTGTAATAGCGACCACACAAGTTGAGAAGATATCCCACAAACTAATAGTTTTTTGACCACAGAAAATAAACAAAATATCTTCTTCGGGATTTAAGTGTTCTTCAATTACGCGGCAGTGTTTTTTTATGCGCCAAGCAATACCGCCGGGATAATTTTTAATATATTCTAAAAGTTTTGCATATACATTCATATTTTTTCCTCTTTATCTACTTTTATTTTACATATATATCTTTCATTTAGCAAGAATAAATAAAATTTTTTATACTTGCTTTCTATTAAATATTAACTAAAAAAAGCAGCTAATTATCTTAATTAAAATATGACTCTACAATATCAAGAACATATTGTTTCATATTTTTATAAAGATTAGCTACTTCTTCTTTTTCACTATTTCCTAATATTTGAATAGTTTCATCAAGAAAATATTCATCATAAAAATTTATTCTTGGTATATTATTAATACTGATATCTTTGGCAGCTAAAAAATATATTAAATTACTTATGCATTCCAAATTATTCATAAGATATTCATGAATTTTACTAACAATTTCTTCACTTATAATAGTCTGATTATTATAAGTTACCCTATTTCCAGCTATATCTAAAATTAATCCATTATCATACAATTTAAATTCCATATTTTTAAAACTCCATTAATCCATATTAACATTATGATAAATTTCGGTTACGTCTTCTATTTCATCTAGCAAATTATAAAGGCGCTCAAAGATTTCTTTATCTTCTCCTTCTAAAGTAATTTTTTCTTTTGGATACATACCAACTTCATCAAGATCATAATCAACATCAGGAATGACACTTTCAATTACATCTTTGATATGATGGGCATCAGTCGGATTAGCACTAATTGTAATAAAACCATCTTCATTTTCAAAATCAACTATTTCAATACCAGCATTTAATAACGCTTCAAAAATTTCTTCTTCTTTATCACTTTTAAAACTAATAATGGCTAAATGATCATAATTATAGGAAACGGAATTAGTAACACCTAAGCTTTTACCCACTTTATTGAAAGCTGCTCTTACAAAACCAACAGTTCGATTGACATTATCGGTTAAAGTTTTAATAATTAATGTAGAAGCCCCAGGACCAAATCCTTCATAGATAACCTCTTTATAGTCTTCGCCTCCAACACCTTTCGCTTTATCAATTGCCCGATTAATTATATCACTTGGAACTTGTTGTTTTTT
>CANRAC010000080.1 GCA_947628495.1 uncultured Bacilli bacterium | reverse complement strand
TCTTATTTTAAAATTTAATTAAATTATAAATCCTTTTTTTAGGTTTTAAATTCTCCACACTTTTTCTACACTAACTTACAAATTTTCGATCCAAAATTTTATTTCCTAAACTAACTAAAAAGATGGCAATAAATATTCCATAATAAATATGCAAAAATACAATTAAAATAAAATTTAAAAGAGCAATTAAGACGCTATAAATTATTTTTCCTTTTTTAGTGTAACTGCTAGTCAATGTTTGTGGAGCGATAAAAACAGCACCAAAAATAGTAAATCCTGATAAAAATAATTGCCACAAATTATAATCGTAGGAAATTAAACTATATATTACCATTAAAATTAACGAAGTAATAATAATATAAAGAGGAATATCTTTTTTATAAACTGGTGTCGTAGTCAAAATAATAAAACTAACTAAACACCAAAAATTACTTGTTGTAAAAGTCCCACCAATACTTCTTCCCATGAAGATATTAAAATAAGACAAGCTTAAATTTCCAGCTGTTTCATAATTAGAAGCATAAGTACTTAAATTAAATAAATTTAAACTAATTATCAGGATCAGAAGAAGTAAAGATATAACATTTACTTTCGTATCTAATTTAAAAAATTTACAAAAACATATTGCAACGAATAAAATTAAAGTTAATAGTAAATAATTGCAATCTATCGGTATTACCATACACGTAATTAAACTATAAAGAGGAATAAAACGATTATATTCTTTAAATGGCTTTTTTAAATAAAATTTTTGATATAAATATTCTACTAATAAGCCAATACCTAACCCAATAATTATTAAAAGAAGTGGTTTTAATAAATAAATAAAACTCGCTTTTTGATAATTTAAAATAATATTTTTATATAGGCCATAAAATATTAAAGGAATTAAAGCCAGATAATAACGATTAAAATAACTTTGATAAGAATTATTACTTTTCAGATAAGGAGTTTTCATTAGCAATCCTCCTTTAAATTTAAATTTATTTTGGCTGGACAAACATAACTACATAAATTACAACCATTACATCTTTCTAAATATTCCTTAGGAATTTTAGGTAAACTTTTAAGATATTTGGGGTTTAAGTTACGTGGACAACATTCATAACATAATCCACAGTTTAAACAAGACTTAACCGAGCAATTATCTTTAGGCATTAAAAAGATACTTTCCAAATCATTTGTTACTATCATCCTGGAAATATTAAGATATTTACCTTTCATTAAACCATTAATAATTATTTCATATTCTTGATCATTTTTTAACTCTACTTTTTTTAAAACGTCTGATACTAAAGTACCCAATTTAACATTAATTACCTTAGGCTTTTTGACACCTAACCCACTTACTGTAATATATTTTTTAGTTGTTAATCTATTCTTTTTAAGTAAATTATAAATGACAATAATATCTTTAACATCTAAAAAGCTATAATTACTTTCACCATTAAATAAAAAATTTTGTAAATTGAAATTATCTTCTAAACCATAGTAATTTGGTACTAATTTTAATTTAATTTGCGGATAGCGACCAATATTATTAATTATCTTACCCACGCTATTAGCATCATTATTTTTTAAGACAATATATACTTTTGGCAAATCTAAAGTTTTTCTTAAAAGATCAACAGTTTGTAAAATATTGTCAGTTTTCTTTTCGAGTAACATAACTTTATTAGCTACATAAATATCATCTTCTATAGCATTTATAACTAAAGCTTCTTCTATATTATCTAAAAAATATAAGTTATATTTATGAAGAATAGTTAATATTTCCTCTTTTTGATATTCATTAAATTTTTGTTTATTTAATGAAACTTCTTTAAATCTTTCTTTACCATCATTTTTTATAACTAAGCATTGAATTTTGTGACCTTTCGCATTTATACATTCTTGAACACCTAATATATTACCAGATACAGGAGCATAAACATCCTGTGCCAGTTCTTGTTCTTTATATACATAATCATTAGATTTAATTTTTAAAGTTTTAAAATCATTTATAGGTACATAAATATATTCTGAATCGATAAATTCGGTTACATAGGTAGATACTTTTAAGTCATATTCATTTTTAATACTTACATACCTCACAATTACCACCTAATAATAAATTAACACTTAAAATATTTATTAGCAATATAAATTTAAAAAATGTTAATCCTTTTTTTATATGATTAACACCTAAGCACTTTAGAACCCTCAAGTATAGTTTGGGGTTTCGTTAAACAAAAAAAATATCTTTAAAATTTAGAGATATTTTTTGTGAATTGTTAATCTTAAATTGGGTTCTTGTTTTACTAAAGTTTCTGTTCGTAAAAAATTATCTTGTTGAGATAATTCATTACAATTTAATCGAACTTTAGCAAAATCATTTTCCGTTAAACCATAATCGTTCATAAAGGCTTCATAAACTTTATTGATAATTTCAACTTCTTGTTTTTCCTCAATAGTTAACTTTTTATTATGTTTTAATTCTTGAATTTTATTTGACAAAAAAGAAAGAACTCCTGGTTGTTCTAAAGACCAAGGATAAAGAGTTTTAGCATCCTCTATCTTATTTATTAAATATAATTGGGTTCTTAGCCGATTTAACTCAGACTTATCTTCTAAAGTATGTCTAATATTAATTATTCCTATTTTTTCTTCAGGAAAATTAAAATCAAAACTATACAAATAATAATTATCTTTAGATAAAAATAATTGAGTTGCTTGGGTATTAATATCTAAATTTAATTTTTCGGCTAATTGGATTGCTCGATGATAAATATTATAAATAGCAATTTCTTGATATATTTTCATATTTTCAATTAAAGAACGTTCTTCATCACTAATATATTTTTTTATAACAGAAAATTCTAATTCTAATAAAGATTTTAAATATTCTTTTAATTCTGGTTTATTAATATAGCCATTTTTAATTTTTAATTTTAAATTATGTTCTAATTTTTTTTTAGCTTTTAACATTCTAAACCCTCCTGAAGCTTTATTATAAAATAATATTCTAAAAAAAACAAATTAAATTAAATTTCATATAAATTTAAAATAATAATATTTTAATTTTCATCTTGTTCCTTAAAATATTTAAGTAAATTAATAGCAGCTTGTTCCGGAATAATTTCCCTAAGTTCTTCTTTAGAAGCTTCTTTTATTTTAGCAACACTCCCATATTTTTTTATAAGTTCTTTTTTTCTTACTTTTCCTATTCCTTCGATATTATCTAAAACACTAGAAATACTTCCTTTACTGCGAATCGTCTTATGATAAGTAATAGTATATCTATGTACTTCGTCTTGAATACGCGTCAAGTAATGAAAAACATTACTAGTAGGATCAAGAGGAATAACATTATAATTTAAACTATCAATTAATTCATTAGTTCGGTGTTTATCATTTTTCTTTAACCCACAAACGCGAATATTAAGTTTTAAAGCATTTAAAATATCCAAGCAAGCATTTATTTGATTAATTCCCCCATCAACTATAATTAAATCAGGAAGTTCGCTTTTATTTATTAAAGCTTTATAGTATCTTCGATAAATAACTTCTTGCATAGTATGATAATCATCATTTTTTTCTGTACTTATTTTATATTTCCGATATTCATTTTTAGCTGGTTTACCATTTTTAAAGACGACCATTCCACTTACGGAAAAAGAGCCAAAAAGATTTGAGTTATCAAAAGCATCAATGCGATCTAATTTATCTAACATTAAAATATTTTTTAATTCTTCATTAGCACCATATGTTCTTTTCTCATCGCGAATGATAGTTTCAAATTTATTTTCTAAAGCTATTTTTGCATTAGTTTTTACCATATCTAAAAGTTTCTTTTTAATTCCTTTTATACTAGTTACTACTTTAGCATTAAGTAAATCACTTAAAATTTCAATATCTAAATTATTAGCTACAATTATTTCTTTAGGTATTTCATGTTTTTGATAATAAGTAGCAATATAAGTTTCTACTGTATCTACTTCTTCAGTAATTAAAGGAAAAATTTCACTATGATGACCTATTAACTTACCATTTCTTAAGAAAAATATTTGCATACTAATATAGCCTTTATCAAAATAATAATTAATAATATCTCGATTAATAAAATCATGCAGTTCAACTTTTTGTTTATCAATTACAACACTTAAATAATCTAATTCTTTTTTTAACTCTAGGGCTTTTTCGTAGTTTAATTTTTCACTATAAAACGCAATTTTCTCTTTTATTTTATCTTTTAATATATTATCATTTCCTCGTAAAAATGACAGGATTTCTTGTTCCATTTTGGCTAATTTTTCCGAATCAATCTTTTTGACGCAATATCCTAAACATTCTTCTATATGATAGTATAAACAAAGTTCTTTAGGATTACCTTCACATTTTTTTAAAGGATATAAACGATTTAATAAATTAACTATTCTTCGTGCGGCATAAGCATTAGGATATGGTCCAAATAGCATTTTTTTATTTTTCTTCTTTAGATTATGATAACGCACAATTTTCAGACGCGGATAGGGTTTAGATATATATTCAATATAAGGATAAGTTTTATCATCTTTTAGTAAGATGTTATATTTAGGATCGTGAAGTTTAATTAAATTTAATTCTAAGACAAAAGCTTCAACTTCACTAGTTGTCACAATATATTCAAAATCAGCTATTTCTGAAACTAAAATGGCAGTTTTACCCGTAACTCTTCCAGTAAAATAAGAACTTAAACGATTTTTTAAATCTTTAGCCTTACCAACATATATAATAATACCCTCTTTATTTTTCATTTGGTAAGAACCAGGTAAGTGCGGCACGAGTTTAAGTTTCTCTTTTATCTTATCCATATATTTTCCCTCCTTTTTTATTGTATCACAAAAAAAGACTTATTATTTA
>CANRAC010000079.1 GCA_947628495.1 uncultured Bacilli bacterium | reverse complement strand
ATATGTAACAGAACATGATAGTGTAAGCGATATTTCCTCTATTAATACGGGTGAAGTTAGTGATAGAAATGACTATATTCCTGATGAAACAATAATATCTAATGTTTATGGTTCTGATTTTATATTTTATGGTTATGAGGGCAGTTCTGATCCTTTTGGATACAAATATTATAATAAACAAAATGTCGGTGATGAGCACTATACTTATGAAAGGGTATTAAACCCATTACCATAAAAGACATTATAAATTTAATTTTAATAAGATATAATCGCTATTTTAGTGATTTTTTCTTGCAATAAAATAATTCTTAGTTTAATATTAGGGTAGTTTGAATATTTTAAATTGACAAGATATATTTTATAGTATATGATGTACTAACTAAGAAAGGAAAATTATATGAAACATTTAGTAATTGTGGAATCTCCTAGTAAGAGTAAAACAATTGAGAAATATTTAGGTAAAGACTATAAGGTAATTTCCTCAAAAGGTCATGTTAGAGATTTAGCAACTACGGGTAAATTTGGTTTAGGAGTAGATGTTGAAAATAATTTTAAACCAAACTATATTCCTATTAAAGGAAAAAAGAAGTTAATTACGGAAATGAAAAAAGATGTAGATTCTGCTGATAAAGTTTATCTTGCCACTGACCCCGATCGTGAAGGAGAGGCAATTAGTTGGCATTTATATGATGCTTTAGGTTTAAAAGATAATGATTATGAACGGGTAGAATTCCATGAAATAACTAAAGATGTTGTTAAAGATGCTTTTAATCATACCCGAAAAATAGATAATAATTTAGTTAAATCGCAAGAAACGAGAAGAATTATTGATCGTATTATAGGGTTTAGATTATCAAAATTAATGCAATCGAAAACTGGTGGTAAAAGTGCCGGTCGCGTCCAAAGCGTGGCTTTAAAATTAGTTGTCGATAGAGAAAGAGAAATCCAAGCATTTAATGAAGAAGAGTATTACACTATAAATGCAATTTTTGCCGACTTTGAGGCGGAATTAGAAAAATATCACGGTAAGAAAATTGAAATTAAAAGTGCTGTAGAAGCGGATGAAATATTAAATAAGTTATCTAACGCTTTTAAAATAGCCAATATTGATACGAAAGAAAAAAGTAAAAAAGGTAAGATGCCTTTTAAAACATCTACTTTACAAAAAGATGCTTCGTCTAAATTAGGTTTTGGTTCTTCTAAAACTATGCGTATTGCGCAAAAATTATATGAAGGAATAAATATAGGAAGTGAAACAACCGGTTTAATTACTTATATGCGTACGGATTCATTCCGTTTATCTCCAGTATTTACTTCTGAAACTTTTAAATATATTAAAGATAATTATGGTTCTGAATATGTGGGTACCATAAAAAAAGTTAAAAATGATGAAAATGCCCAAGATGCTCACGAAGCTATAAGACCAACTAGTATTAAAAGAACGCCGGAAAGTCTTAAAAATTATCTAACTCCTGATGAATATAAATTATACAGTTTAATTTATTATCGTTCTTTAGCTACATTAATGAAAGATGCCAAAGTAAAAGCAACAAGTATTACCTTAGAAAATAATGGGTATTCTTTTAAGGCTACAGGAAGTGTTCTAGTTTTTGATGGTTATCTTAAAGTCTATAGCCAATATGAGAAGAATGAGGATGTCATATTGCCTGATTTAACTAATTATAATAGCGATGTTGTAATTGCGAGTAAAATTGAAAAAGAACAACATTTTACTAAACCACCTGCAAGATATACAGAAGCTTCTTTAATTGATGAAATGGAAAATTTAGGAATTGGTCGTCCTTCGACATATGCGCCGACGATGGAAACTATTAAAGCTCGCGGTTATGTAAAAGTGGAAAATAAAAGATTTATTCCTACAGATATTGGTATTGAAACTACTGATAAACTTCAAGAGTTCTTTAGCAATATTATTAATGTAGAATACACGGCCAATATGGAAAAAGAATTAGACGAAATTGCTTTAAATAAATGTGATAATATTATGGTTTTAAAAGATTTCTATGATGTTTTTGAACCAACTGTAGAAAATGCTTTTAAAAATATGGAGAAAAAAGAAGCTGAAAAAACCGGGGAAATGTGTCCAGAATGTGGTAATCCACTCGTTATTAGAAGAGGACGTTATGGAGAATTTGTCGCTTGTTCTAATTATCCAGAATGTAAGTATATTAAAAAGAGTGAAAAAGAAATAAAAGAAATAATGGATTGCCCAAAATGTGGAGGAAAAATCATAGAGAAAACAACAAGACGAGGTAAAAAATTCTGGGGATGTAATAAGTATCCGCAATGTGATTTTGCTTCTTGGTATGAACCAACAGGAGAATTTTGTCCAAATTGTCAGTCAGTAATTATCAAAAAAGGTAAAAAAGAAATTTGTAGTAATTGTGAATATGAAAAAGGAAATTAAAAAAAGATATTTTCTTTTTTATTTGTTTATTTTTTTAGAATAATAATCGAAAGTCTTACTTCCTATTAAATAAAAATCCATATCTTTTTTAAAGTTTTCCATTTGTTCTTTTAAAAAGTCGCAATATTTTACCATTCCCTTGTAACCACCTGTATCACATTGATAATCATTGGTTTTAAGATTTAACTTAGTTTCAATATACCAAGTATCATATTCATTTTCTTTTTTATAATCACCTGTCATATAGCCATTTACTATATTGTAGCTTAAATTATAAACATTTTCATAACCATCTTCCATTTGCCTATTTATTAAATAAAAAGTACTTTTATTATAATTATATGAAATGGCATTATAAGTGGTTTCGGTATCCTGCTCATATTCTTCTTCACTAGTATTTTCCTTTAATAATTCGTCATTAGAGTTGTAAACAAATCCTTGTGATGTTAAATATTTTTTTAACTTATCATTCGGATTTTTAATAGTAACATTTAATATTATTATTAAAATAATTATTCCTAAGATTATAAAAATACTACTTTTTTTAAAAAAGCTTTTCATTACCTCACCATCTTTGCTATACTATTATTATAATATATAAATATTTAGAGCAAAAGAGGTAATTATGAATTTTTGTACGGATTACAATTTTTTAAATGGTCTAGTTATTGTTAAGTATTTTTATAGAGCAGCTTTAATTATTTTGCCTATTGTCATAATTATTATGGGCTCTATTGATGGATTTAAGGCGGTAACATCAGGAAAAGATGAAGATTTAAAAGCTATTTTGTTTAATACGGGGACAAGAGCAGCAAGTTTTTTAATTATCATGCTTTTACCAACTATAATTCATATTGCTTTTAATTTTATAGATGGGTATGATGGGATTTATAATAATTTAACTATTTGTATGAATAATGCTAATCCTCAAATAATTGCTGGTTTAAAAAGAGCTCGTGAAAAAGAATTAAAAGGATATGAAGCAACGACGAGAAATTATTTAGCTAAATATAATGCTAATAAATATACTAAAAGAAATACGGTAATAGGTGCTACGCAAGTAAGTGGTAAAGGTAATTTTGTTAAATATAACCTTAGTGATAGTGAATTAGCTGGAGTCGCTTCTTTATGCATACAAGAGCAAGGAACTGTTCAAGGGGCCGCGGCGGAAGCTTCTTTAATGGCTAATTTATATGAACTACAAGGAGGCGGGTATAGCGATCTTTACAGTTATGTCCGAAATAGCGGTTGGTTTGCTAATTCGGAAGCCTTTATGGATAATCCTACTAATGTAACCGAGGAATTAAAAGCAGCTGTCAAAACTGTATTAGTAGATGGGAAAAGAACTTTGCCAGCTTATATTAATGAACATGATTATTTGGGGGATATTGCCTATGTCGAAAATGACGGAGCTTCTTTTGATAAAACTAATTTAAGTGGTTATCAGCAATATAAAACTAAAGTTCATCAAGCACAATCCGTAGGACAAGGTGTTTGGACATTCTATTCATTTCCAGTTGAAGGATCAGATCCTTTTGGTTATACTAGTGAAGAAAATCGCCAACGTTTAGGCGAAGATTGTTATTCTTTCTCCCAAATTACTACTACTTAAAATTACAATATGTCTCACAAATTGCGATTAAAAATAGTATTTAGGCTATTTTTTTTGTATAATAAATTTAGGTGAAGTATTAATGAAGAAGATAATTTTAGTTGATGGGAATAATTTAATGTTTCGAAGTTATTATGCCACGGCTTATACTGGTAATGTCATGCGTAATTCGAAAGGTGTACCGACAAATGCTCTATATGGTTTTATTTCGATGATAAATAAAATTGTTGATGAAGAAAAGCCGAAATATATGGCTGTAGCCTTTGATGTTGGTAAAAATTTTCGGAAAGATAAATATCCCGAATATAAAGCGGGACGTAATGAAACTCCTGATGATTTAATAAAACAAATGCCCATTGCTCGGGAAATTTTAGATAAAATGGGAATAAAACATTTTGAAAAAGAACCTTATGAAGCTGATGATATTATTGGTACTTTAGCGAAAATGGCGGATATGGATCCCGATTTTGATGCAACTATAGTTTCGTCCGACCGTGATTTATTACAGCTTATTAGTGATGTTGTTGATGTTAAATTATTAAAACAAAAAGGGCATATTCGTTATAATCCCCAAACTTTTAAAGAAGATTATGGTATTGATCCGATAAATGTGATTGATTTAAAAGGTTTAGCGGGGGATAGTTCGGATAATATTCCGGGGGTAAGAGGCATAGGCGAAAAAACAGCCTTAAACCTCCTACGCGAATATAAGACAATCGAAAACCTTTATGATCATATTGATAATATAAAAGGTAAAACCCAAGAAAAACTAATTAATGATAAACAAAAAGCCATATTCAGTAAAGAAATGGCTACTATTTATCGAGATGTTCCTTTAGAAATAGACGATTTAGAAAG
>CANRAC010000078.1 GCA_947628495.1 uncultured Bacilli bacterium | reverse complement strand
CTCCAATTAATAGTATTGCCAATATTACTGTACCGGAGGCTAAACAATTATTTATTAAACCATTTGATAGAAGTGCTCTTAAAAATATTGAGAAAGCGATTAATGAATCTAATTTAGGAATTGCTCCCAATAATAATGGGGAAATGATTATTTTAACTATTCCGGAACTAACCGAAGATAGAAGAAGAGAATATGTTAAAATGGCTAAATCACTTGGCGAAGAAGCAAAAATTGCTTTAAGAAATATAAGACAAGAAGATAATGATAAGATAAAAAAAGAAGAACTTCCGGAAGATGAAGAAAAATTATATTTAGAAGATGTTCAAGAATTAATTAATAAATATAATAAAATAGTTGATGAAAAAGTTAAAGAAAAAGAAGAAGAATTAATGAAGATATAAAAAAGGGTTGATGAAAAAATGAATAAAAAGGATGAAGTAAGAGAAAAAGTAAAAGTAAAGGATAAGAAGTTCCATATAGCATTAATTGTATCATGTTATTTAATGTTGGATGTTATAGTCTTGTTTATCCTCTGTTTGTTAGAAGTATTTTTCAAAGTAAATCATGATATACTTTTAATTGTTAGTATGATTATTGAAGTACTTATGATGATGATTGTACTTTATAAAGGAAATATTAGGTCGGCAATTATATTTTATATTTTGCTTTTAGTATCTCCAGCCTTCTTAATAGTGCTCGCTAATTGTATGCACTTTATAACGGATGCTGACCCATTTACGCCAATAGTATTATTGTTATTTAGAACAGGTTATAACTTAAAAGGAGTATTACTGGGTAAATTTATAAGAATGATATTATTCTTTAGAATACCAGCATTAATTACTTTACTTATTTATTCATTAAATTCTTATATTAGATATTTAACTAGAAAGAGAAAGACTATATAAATCCTCAGACTGTTTTTCAAAATCTGTTGACTTTGTCAACAAATCTATGCAATTCAAATTATTATTTGAATTGCTTTTTTGTAAAAAAACGTCTATTTTAAAAATATATGTTGTATATAGCGTATAAAATAATTTATAATATAAATATATAGGTTAGAAAGTTGGTATATTTATGAATAATAATGATAGAATAGGAGCTGCAAAAAAAGCATTATTACCAGCACTTATTGCAGTTATTGTATTACTTGGTTTAATTGTTGGAGCAACGTGGGCCTTCTTTACGGCTAAGGTTACTAATTCTTCAACACCAACAACGGCATCTGCAAAAGCTCCAAAAATTCCATTGGTTACTTTACAACCTGGAGTTACCTCACTATCCATGGATTTATCTGTGGCTGATATGAAGGGCTCTTCTGATGGAACAACTAAAACATATTATGCTAGTGAAACTGGTAGAGTAGATAGTCAATCCACATCTCCAACTATTGCAACATTAAGTTTATCGAATGATGAAAAAAATACTTATACTTGTGATTATACAATTACAGCAAAAGCAACAGTTGCAAGTGATAAAAAATCTTTAATTGCGGCATACTCTGATCATACTACTAACACTAATGAATTAATGTTAAAATTAAACAATCAACCTTATGATTTAGCAACTTCCACACATAATACTGCAATATTAAGGGATGGAATTGTATATAACGGTAGTATTGATGTTAATTCTAGTGAACAAGCCAATTTAACAGCGCAATTTAGTTTCACAAGTAATTCTGAAGATCAAACATTTATTAATAATACGGAAGCAATTATTAATATTACAGTGGCTTTAACTGGATGTAATCTAAAAACAACTTCATAAAATATATTGACAATCTTTTAATTTCTAAGTATATTAATAATTAGAAAAGGACAAGAGGTTAGAAAGAATAATTAATTGAAAGACATGGGATAGGGTGTATATCTTGTGTCTTTTTCTTTTAGGAGGAATCACTATAAAAGAAGCAAAAACTAATGAACAATTAATTAATCACTTAATAACCAAAGGTGTCAAAGTTATAAATAAGAAGAAAGCTCTTAAATTATTAGAGAGATATTCTTATTATTCTATTGTAAATACTTATAAAGATGTTTTTAAAGTAAAAGGAAAATATATTAATGGAGTTACTTTTGAAGAAATATATGCTTTATATGAGTTTGATAAAAATATTAAAGCGATATTTTTAAAATATACTTTAGAAATAGAATTAATTATTAAAGCTTTATTGGCCAACACAATAGCAGAGAGGTATGGAGTAAAGAATTATTTAAAAACTAGTAATTTTGATTCTAAGGCAGATTTAGAAGAAATTCAAAAGTTAAAGAATAAAATTAATAAAGCAATTAAAAATAATTATGGTAAACACGAAGCAATTACCCATTATAAAGATAAATATGGATTTATTCCTCCTTTTGTTTTAGTAAAAGTATTAACTTTTGGAGAAATAAGTAAATATTATGGTTTATTAAAACAAAGTGATAGACAAAAGATAAGTAAGTATTTTAAGTTGTCGGATAAAGAGTTGAGGCAAATATTAAAAATATTAGTTCTTATGCGAAATGAATGTGCTCATAGTGGAAGAATATATACTTTCAGAAGTAGATTTTTAGTGAATGTTAATAAGCAAAATAGAAATTATCGAAAGTATATAAAATTTACAGATTTATATATGATTACTAAATGTATGGAAATATTATTAGATGATAAAAAATACAATAATTTGATGAGTGAATTTAATAAGGAAGTAAAAAAATTATCTAAGAAATTGAAATGTATAAATATTAATAAAATATTAAAAGCAATGGGTTTTAGTATGAATAATATTTAAATTTATGCATATAATATAAGCGAGGTTAATAAAAATACTTAATTTTATAAAAAATGGGTGAATTGGAAAAGTAAATGCAACTAGCAAAATAAGGAACTAAAATGGAAAAGTAAATACAATAAAAAATTGGTACATTTTGTGAATACCAATTTTTTTAATTTATGTTAAGGATTTAGTTATGTTAAGGAATTGAAAAAAGTCCTATAAAAATAGAGATTCTTTCAATTTTTCCTTAACATAATTTTTTTTGCTAAAATTGTATTGTATTCATTTAAAGTAAGGAGTGTGATAAAAAAATGGATACAATACAAATAAAAGGAACTTATAAAAGTGTAACTCAATTTTTAAAGGAAGGAGGACAATTATTAGAAAATAAAGCTAACAATAAAATAATTATATCTTATACTTATTATTTGAAATCAATTGATAATAAGGATAGTACAATTAATTTGAAATTAATGTTTATATGTTTTTTGGAAAATTTCTTAATAAAAAATAACAAAACATTTAAAACACTTAATAAAGAAGATATTTGTAATTATTTAAATGAATGTTCTAAATTATCTTGGGGATTGTCATATAAAGATAATAATAAACAATATATTAAACAATTTCTAAATTGGGCTTATCAAAACAAATTAACTAAAATATCTGGAGATATGATTTTACCTAAAATCGTATGGCATAAAAATACTAATATAAGAACATATTATACAAAAGAAGAAATAACAAAAATGTTAAATGTAATAGATATAAGAACTAAACAAGGTAAAGAAGATTATTTAGTATTAAGTTTAATATGCTATTTAGGTTTAAGAATAAGTGATGTTGTTAATTTAAAGTTAAGTAATATTAATTTTGATGAAAATAAAATATCAATAATTCAATATAAAACAGATAATTTATTAACTTTACCCCTTATAGATAAAGTTAAATATCCTTTACTAGATTATTTAAAAAATGTAAGACCTAAATGTAATTTGGATTATGTTTTTATAACTTTGAAAAAGCCATATAGACAACATATTGAATTAAAAACCTATAATCATAAAGTTAAAAATTATTTAATTAAAGCAAATGTAGATATTAATGGTAGAAAACATGGATTCCATAGTTTAAGACATAGTTTTAGTACATTACTTTTAAAAGAAAATACTTCTTTATATTCTATATCCACAATACTAGGTCATCAAGATGTAAAAACAACAATGACTTATTTAGAGATAGATACTTCTAAATTTAAAGAACTAGCTTTGGAGGTACCAAATGTTAAATAATTATAATTTTAAAAGTATCTTTAAAAATGAATTAAATTACTTTATTAAATATAAAAGAAGTTTAGGATTAAAATATGAGAATGAAATTTTTAGACTGCATTATATTGATAATATTTTATATAAATTAAAGTTAAAAAATAAATCTATAACCAAAGAAACATTTTATGAATTAACTAAAAGAGATAATATGCAAGGTGAAAACTATGCAAGACAACATGGAGTAACAAAAGATTTTTGCAAGTTTCTTATATCTAATGAATATAAAAATATTTATTATGAAGAAAAGAAATTTAATATTGTGAATAATTACAAACCAGTTATATTTAATGATGGCGAAATTAATTTATTATTTCAAACAATAGATAAAGAAAAAAATAAACATATAAATCATAAGTCTTACAAAGTATATTATGGTTATTCTATTATTTTTAGATTATTATACTCTTGTGGTTTAAGAATTTCTGAGGTATTAAAAATAGAAATTAAAGATATAAATTTTAATGAAAATACTATTAATATTATCAATTCAAAAAGAAATTCATCAAGACTTGTAGTATTTTCTAATTCTATGAAACAATGTTTATTAGATTATATTTATTTATTCAAAATTGTTGATGGATTATTTTTTAAAAATCTAAGAGGCAATATTATTAGGAAAGAACAATTAAGATGTTTTTATAATAAAATTTTAATTAAATCTAACTTAAATAAAAATGCCCATATCCATGATCTTCGTCATATTTTTTGTAATAATGCTTTTAATCAAATGTTAGAAAAAGGATATAATGAAAATGTTGTTATAGTTTACCTTTATAAATATATGGGACATAAAACTATTACAGAAACTGAATATTATCT
>CANRAC010000077.1 GCA_947628495.1 uncultured Bacilli bacterium | reverse complement strand
CCAATTTTATGAGTTATACCTGTATGGTATAAAACTCTTTCGGTAAATGTTGTTTTTCCGGCATCAATGTGAGCCATAATACCGATATTTCTTAATTTATCTAAACTAACGTCTCTTGCCATATATTTCTCCTACCATCTATAATGAGCAAATGCTTTATTAGCTTCAGCCATCTTGTGAGTATCTTCACGTTTTTTAACAGCTCCACCTGTTCCATTTGCTGCATCAATAATCTCGTTTGCTAATTTCTCAGCCATTCCTTTACCATTTCTTAACTTAGCATAATTAACAAGCCAACGTAAGGCTAAAGTTTGAGCACGTTCATCATTAACTTCGATTGGTACTTGATAGTTGGATCCGCCCACACGGCGAGACTTAACTTCTAAAGCTGGTTTAATATTTTCCAGTGCTTCATTGTATACTTCCATTGGATCTTTACCAGTTTTTTCTTTAACCATATCAAAAGCTCCATATAAAATATTTTGAGCAGTTCCTTTTTTACCTTTTTGCATAATTTGATTAACAAGTTTAGTAACTACTTTGGAATTATATATAGGATCTGGTAAAACATCTCTTTTTATTGCACGTCTTTTACGCATATTTTAATCCTCCTTAACTATTTTTTCTATTTAGGCCTTTTTGTACCATATTTACTACGACCTTGTTTTCTATTTTGAACACCTTGAGTATCAAGAGTTCCACGAACAATGTGATAACGAACACCGATTAAATCTTTAACACGGCCTCCACGTACTAATACAACACTATGTTCTTGTAAGTTGTGTCCTTCACCTGGAATATAAGTATCTACTTCACGTCCATTAGAAAGTCTAACACGCGCAAATTTACGAAGTGCTGAGTTTGGTTTCTTTGGTGTTCTCGTTCCAACACGTGTACATACTCCTCTTTTTTGGGGACTTTTGGTCTCTGTTTCACGACGAGTCATACTATTGAATCCTTTATTTAAAGCGGGACTTTTACTCTTTGATGTTTTGTCTTTTCTTCCTTTTTTAACAAGTTGATTAATAGTTGGCATAATATCCTCCTTCCATATACACACATCCTGGTGTATCCTAAATTCCCTTAAACGAGGTTCTACCTAAGTAGAACCTGTTTAAAAAATCATTAATAATATACCATTTTTATTATTTTGTTGTCAACAATTATTTTGCATAATTTTTGGTTTGATATTCCGGACATTTAACATAGCCTTTATAGTTATAAGCTCCGGATTTTTTCTTCACTATAACATAGCCATCACATTCTTTTTTATTTACAGCTATTTTTTTAATAAAACCACTATCTTTTAAAGTCGTATAAGTAATTTGTAATTCTTTGCCCTCTTCCGGATAAGAAAAACTTTGATCGACATATTTTTTGGAAGCCGCAACTAAAGATTTTTCCATATCCGTATAAAGTTTATTCTTATTATTATAAATTATACCAAAAGTCGTTAAAAGCCCAACGATTAAAAAAAGCATAAGACCCCAAACTATACTTAAACGACGCATCTGGCGCATGGAACTATTTGTCATAATTAACCCTCATACCCGGCACTGATATAATTATCACATTTTAAATAAGGCGTGCTAATAATTTTACCATCTTCGACTTTGACTAGAGCATAACCAGTACAAACACTATCATCTTCCGGATCAATTAAATTATCCATGATCTTTTCCTTAACCATATCTTCAACAGTTATTTTCGCTTCTCCACTATTTAAATCAATATAATAAGTATAAACGTAGGTAATAGCATCTTGTTTAATACGACTTTCATAGGAACGATATTTACGAAGATTTTTTTGAATAGTCGTATTATTAATATTTGGTTCTTGCTGTTCTTTATTATTTTGGGAATCTATTACCGTATCTTTATAACGGTTAAAATTATACACCATTATTACTGTTAAAAGTAAAAACGCTAACAAAATAGACATAAATACTATCATCGTAGCAAGACCCCAACCTTTTTGTTTTTGTTTCATGTTATCACTCCTATTCGGCATATCGATCAGCGATAAAAAATGGGCCAATCTCCGCAGCTGTTAATTGTTCATCATTATAATAATATTGAACTTTATAGCCAATTCCTGTACATATTTTTGTTTTTCTATGTTCTGAATGTTCCACAATTTCTGTTTTTAGGCAAAATTTTGGATCTTTATTCTGTTTGACATTTAGATAATCTACTACTAATAAGCTGAGCCACCCAACAAGCACGACAATAAATAATGTTAACAATATTTTTTTCACCATTTATCTTCACTTTACTTCCAATATTATTATATATTATATTAACTATTTCTTACAAGAAAAAAACGCAAATTAAATTGCGTTTGAATAATTAAGCTAATTCTACAGTAGCTCCGGCTTCTTCTAATTTAGCTTTAATTTCATTAGCTTCATCAGCGCTAACGTTTTCTTTGATGTTTCCACCATTATCTGCTAAACCTTTAGCTTCAACTAATCCTAAACCAGTAATTTCACGGATAACTTTGATAACAGCAATCTTAGCAGCACCAGCATCTTTTAAAACTACAGTTTTAGTAGAGCTTCCCGCATCTTCAGTAGCTCCAGCTGGAGCAGCAGCTACAGCAACAGCAGATGGATCAACTCCAAATTCTTCTTTCATCATATCAACTAATTCTTTTACTTCAAGAATAGTCTTTTCTTTTAAAGCTTCAATTATATCTTTGTTTTCAATTTTTGCCATATTATTTCTCTTCCTTTCTTATTTTTCTTCTAATTTCTCGGCATATAAATTAAGTCCGATTGCTAAATTGCTAACATGTTCCATCATACCTCTTGCTAGCATAGTAAGCAAGCCTTCCATAGATGGAATAGATGCATATTCATTGATTATATCTAAATCAGCAACTTTACCACTTATGATACCAACGCGAATTTCTAATTTGTCATGTTCTTTAGCAAACTTCGAAATTTCTTTAATTGGTTCAAGTAATTCTTTACCAAACACAATCGCATTTGGTCCTTCTAAGAATTCATCAAGATCAATCTTCAAATCATCTAAAGCACGTTTAACAAGAGTGTTTTTATAGATACGAAGTTCACTATTAGAATTTCTTAGATTTGTTCTTAATTCACTTAAATCAGCAACAGTTAAACCTTGATAACTAACTAAAATAACAGCTTCGCTCTCTTTTATGCTATCAGTTATCTTTTTAACTATTTCATTTTTGACTTTAAGTTTTTCTGTGCTTGCCATTGTTTCCTCCTTTATATATTTAAAAACTTTCCCATTACAAGGAAAGCTTAAAATTTAAACATTTAAGTCTAAAGTAAGTTTTCCTCGGTAGGATTATTAAGCTTGCGCCCCTACTGTCAATGGTAACTTCGTTTTTACAAAATTATTATAGGTTATAAATTGTTAATTGTCAAAAGAATTTTTATCAATCTTAATACCAGGACCCATTGTACTAGAAATACTAATATTTTCAATAAAAGTTCCTTTGATAGTTTGTGGTTTTGCTTTAACGATAGTATTATAAATATATACTAAATTTTCTTCTAAAGCTTTTTCCGTAAATGATGATTTACCTAAAATGCTATGGATATTACCAAAAGTATCAGTTTTATATTCAATCATACCTTTTTTAATATCTTCAACAGCTTTCGCCGTATTCATGGTAACTGTTCCGGTTTTAGGATTTGGCATTAAGCCTTTAGGTCCTAAAATACGTCCCAATTTTCCTAATGTTGGCATCATTTCCGGAGTAGCTACGATTACATCAAAATCAAACCAGTTTTCTTTTTCGATTTTTTCAATCATATCTGTATCCCCAACATAATCAGCTCCTGCTTCTTTGGCAGCACTAGCAGCATCGCCTTTGGCAATTACTAATACTTTTTGAGTTTTACCAGTTCCTTGTGGTAAAACTAAAGAGCCTCTTAATTGTTGATCAGCTTTTTTAGTATCAACATTTAATTTGAAAGCTACTTCAATAGTACTATCAAATTTAGTTGTACTCGTACTTTTAACTAGTTTAATCGCTTCTTTAAAATCATATAATTTATTTCTATCTACATTTTTAGAAGCTTCCACATACTTTTTGCCATGTTTTTTCATTATTTCCCTCCTAACTGTGGTTTATTAGCGGATTTGTTATTTAAATTATTCTTCTTCAGTTTGTTCTTCTTTTTCAGTAATTACTTCAACTTCACCTAATTCACTAGTTGCATCTTGTTCCATCTTTTCAAGTTCAGCATCACGTTTAGCCATTTCTGCTTCATGAGCTTCTGCTTCTTTTTCTTGGGCTTTCAATTCAGTATCATTTAAGCCCTCAACAGCAACACCCATATTACGAGCAGTTCCTTCAATAATCTTCATTGCTGCTTCAACATCGTAAGCATTTAAATCTGGTAACTTAGTTTCAGCAATTGCTTTAAGATCAGCTTGAGAAATGGTAGCCACAACGTGGTTTGCTCCTTTTTGGGAACCTTTTTGAATTTTAGCAGCTTTCTTAATTAAGAATCCAGCTGGTGGAGTTTTTAAAACAAAATCAAATGTTCTATCTTCATAAACAGAGATTTCGACAGGAACGATATCGCCCATTTTATCTTTAGTTGCATCATTAAATCTTGTACAAAATTCTCCTAAATTAATTCCAGCAGGTCCTAACACTGTACCAACAGGTGGCGCAGGGGTTGCTTTACCGGCAGGAATTTGTAGTTTAATTTTCTTTACGGCTTCTTTTGCCACGAAAAACACCTCCTTGTATTTATTTCGCGAAAGTGGTATAGGGCAAATCCGCATTCCCTCCCACTTGGCACTTATATAAAAATATATAACTGCAACTAAGATATTAGCACAAGTTAAACCGTTTAGCAAGCAAATTATTTATTTGAGTTTAGGTATTTTTATATTCCAATTTGATAAATTTTAATAAATTAAATAAAATTTGTTAAAAATCTTTATTTTTTAATTTTTATCCACGCTTAAATA
>CANRAC010000076.1 GCA_947628495.1 uncultured Bacilli bacterium | reverse complement strand
GGTCTTTCGTATAATAAAGGGTATAATTTAGTAAAATCTAAGTTTACTTTATCAATTAGTTTTTTAATTAAAGCAAATGTTTTAGTTGATGTATACGATAAAAGGAAACGATCACTATCGGAAACAACACCTAAAAACAAATTTTTAGCTACTGTTTCGGTTAATCTAAATTTTGCTTCAAAAATAAGTTCAATTATCATTTGACAAGTAGAACTAGAGGTTTCATCTACCCATTCTACTTTGCCCATTTTATCTTCATAGGGATGATGATCTATTTTTAATACTTCGGCAAAATTTTGAAAATTAGGAACATCTACTCGAGCAATATTAGGAACATCTAAGACTATTAGCAAAGCTTTAGATAAATCTTTATCTTCCAATTTTTCTTTATCCAAATCACCAAAATAACGGAATTTAGAGACACTTAGTCCCACAGCATAAACTTTCTTACTAGGATAAGTTTTTCTTAAAGAATCTCTTAAAGCAATTTGGCTTGCTATAGCATCAGGATCAGGACCAATATGTCGAGCAATATAAATTTCCTGATATTCCTTTATTTTTTTTCGAATTTTTTTGATTATTGGTTTGATAAAACCACTTCCTTTTAATTTATTAAATCATAAGTATCTTGAGCAATCATTAATTCTTCATTAGTTGGTACCACATAAACGGGAATACGAGAGTCATTCGTACTGATTAAACCAAATTTACCAAATGTATCTTTATTTATTTGTTCATCAACTTTTATTCCTAAACTAGCTACTCTTTTTAAAATTTCGGCTCTAAAATCTGGACCTTTTTCGCCAATACCCGCAGTAAAGCAGATAACGTCTGCCCCACCTAAAATATTATTATACATAGCAATATAATTAGCCACTTTTTGACTAAACATATTAAAGGCTAATTTCGCATTTTCATTACCTTCAGAAATAGCTAATTCAATATCACGCGCGTCACTACTTACGCCACTTATTCCCAGTAATCCAGATTTTTTATTAATATCATTCATGACTTCATCAATAGTTTTATTTTCTTTATTCATAATATAAGGGATGATACTGACATCGATATCGCCAGAACGAGTTCCCATCATAACTCCTGGTGTTGGGGTAAATCCCATAGAAGTATCTACTACTTTACCACCATCAATCGCTGCTAAAGAGGCACCATTACCAATATGACAAGAAATAACTTTTAAATTATCATTTTTGAAATATTCACAAATTGTTTTATTAATAAAACGATGTGATGTCCCATGAAAGCCATATTTTCTTACGCCATATTTTGCATACCATTCATATGGTAACGGATAAATAAATTCTTCTTCTTTCATAGTTTGATGAAAAGCCGTATCAAATACACCAACCATTGGCGTATTAGGCATATTTTCCATAAAGGCCCTTACACCTACTAAATTAGCAGGATTATGTAATGGTGCTAGTTCATTAAATGATTCAATATCTTTGATAATCTCTTCATTTAATAAAACACTTTGACTATATTTATCAGCACCGTGAACAATACGATGACCAACTCCATCAATATCTTCTAAAGAATCGACTACTTTATTATTAATTAATTCTTCAATTAAATATTTAACAGCTACAGAGTGATCTTTTAAATCAACTTCTCTTTTTAATTTTTCGCCATTTACTTTAATAGTATAAAAACTATTTCCTATTCCAATTTTTTCAAATAATCCACTTATTAATTCTTCTTGACTAGGAAGTTCAATCAAAGTAAATTTTAATGATGAGCTCCCCGCATTAACAGATAATATTTTCATTTTTTCCACCTCGCTTTTTATTATACAAAAAAAAAGATGATTTCGCTATCTTTTTAAGTTAATAAAATCTTTATTGACAAGATTTTTAGGACACATAAATAAACTTTCATCATTTATATATCTTTTAGTCTCACAATCAAAGTTATATCCGTATTCATTTGTTAATTCAAATCTTTGACGTTCTAATTCATCCTTATATTCTAAAGCTGACTGTTTATAATGATAATCAATATATTTCATATTCTTCACCTATTATTATGATGCATAAATTTTCTATTATTATACATACTAATAATGGTGATAACATGGAAGGCAAAGATCCTTATTTTAATCAATGTATCGATTGTAATGTGGCAGATTGCACTTACCATAATGCGAGTGATAATCGTTGTACTTTAGCCAAAATTTTAGTAGGGACTAAAAACAATAACAAAGATAAAAGTGCGACTATATGTGAAAGTTATGAAAAAAGATGCAATTAGGCATCTTTTTATCTATAAAATATCAGCATAATCATTTGCTTTTTCGGGTCCAATTTTTATGATTTCTTGTCCTTTTAGAGCTTTATTTATTAAATCTTCATAAGGTATTAGCTTTTCATATTCGTAACAAAGTTTTAAATCCGGATTAATAACAGGATGTTCAGGTACAAATATTGTACAACAATCTTCATAAGGTAAGATACTAGTTTCATATGTTTTAATTTTTTTAGCAATTTCAATAATTTCTAATTTATCAAAACAAGCAAGCGGTCTTATTACCGGTATCTTGACTACTTCATTGATAACTCGCATAGAAGTTAATGTTTGCGAAGCTACTTGGCCAATACTTTCCCCATTAACTAAAATTTTCCCATTAATATTGGCTGCTATTTTAGCACTGATTCGATACATCATCCTGCGCATTATCGTAATTAAATATTCATGGGGAATGTTTTTATATATCGCTTCTTGGATTTCGGTAAAATTAATAACATGTAATTTGATGTTATTATTATAAACCGCTAATTTTTGAGCTAAAGCTATTACTTTATTTTTAGCCTCAACACTAGTATGAGGTGGACTTTCAAAATAAACGGCCTCCAATTTAACTCCTCTTTTAATAGCCATATAACCGGCAACAGGTGAATCAATTCCCCCACTTAACATAAGTAGCCCTTTACCCAATACGCCAACGGGATAACCCCCTATTCCTTTGATTGTTTCAAAATATAGATACGTGGCATTATTTCGTATTTCGACATTTACATATATATCAGGATTATGAATATCCACTTTAATGTCTTTAATATTTTTTAGTAAAATTCCACCTATTTTGGCACTTATTTCCATACTTGTTAAAGGATATTTTTTATCACTTCTTTTAGTTACTACTTTAAAAGTCTTAAATTCATAATTTTCTAAAAGTTTTAATAAAGAATCACCTATTTTTTCAATCTCATTAGCTTTTAATTCATACACAATCGCAATTTCATGAATACCAAAAACATTTTGAAGACTCTTAATAATTTTTTCATAATCATTAGAAGGAGAAACAATAAACATTCGTCCTTTATCAAAATGAATATCACATTCTATGTCTTTTAAAGAAATTTTAATATTTTCTTTTAATGTATTTAAAAATAACCCAATGTTACCTTTTTTAGTTGTTAATTCGCCGTATTTAAGCATAATTAATTTTTGCATTGCGGTTTCTTCCTCTCTAAATTGCAATATAATTTTATAATAAATCTTTTTTAACGTCAAACCATTGATTTTTAATTAAACTTAAATTTATAATATAAAACATTAAAGGAGAGATTGAATTGATAGACATTTTTGAAAACAATCCAAATGTAGGCATATTTTATTTAAGTAACGAAGAAAGAGAAAAAATAATATCCGAAATAAGAAGTTATATTCGTAAAGGATTTGATCCTACAATTTTAATTGCCCAATGTGAACATAAAATAATTGCTTTAAATGATAGTAAATTGTCTTATTTTTTTGCCAAGAATGTAAAAGGAGCTCATATAGATATTCATTTAAATATTGCTATTGCTGCTGAAGATTATGATATTTTATTTAAATATGCCCAAAATATTCCTGGAGTTAATGTTGATGCTATAGGTGAAATTTTATTAAAATCTTTTAATACTACACTTCTAGAGCTTTTTATTGAAAAGTGTCATCCAACTAAATCGTATGAATATTATAAAGATAAATTATGGTATAATTATAATGAGAAATTGAAAGAACAACAAGATTTGCAATCTGATGAACTATCTTTGTCTCAACGACAAGATAATAAATTAAATAAGATTAATGATAGCATTAAAAGAACAAAAACTTTAACTTATATTCACTAATGCTTTTGTTTTAATTTATGCTATGCTATAATTATTATGGAGAAGCGTACATGATAATTGTGAAGAAAATAATAATGTTTAGCTTTATATTTCTTATTTTAATCTCGTCTACTAGTTGTTTTAAAAATAATTTTGAAGAACAAAAAGAAGAAATGATGAAATATTTAAGCGAAAAATATAATGAAGAATTTGAATATGTAAATATGAACACTCAAACTTGGGATAAAGATTATACAGAAATGATTCTAAAATCCAAAAAATTTTCTGAATACTCTGTAATTGTTCATAAAGATAATAAAACAAATATAATAACTGATAATTATCTTGCCATTTCACACAACAATGAAATTGAAAATACTATTGAAAACTTGGCAAATAAAGTTTATGAAAATATTAAAGTTTTTAATGATCCAACAAGAATACCACTAAGTGATAATATTGATGTTAATATAACAACAGATGAATTACTAACACTTCTAATAACAGATATCACGATTTTTATTTATGATGAGAATTATATAAATAAAGATATAGACGTAAAAACTTTTTATGAAATACTCAAAGATAAAAAATATCCTTTAAATTTTACCCTTTGTTATGTGTCAGAGGATACTTTTGTAAAAATAAATAGAAATAATTACACATCATTCTTAACAAGTCAAGAAATATTAATGCGTGGTGACTTTGTTATAAGTAAAACTTTAGAACTGTCATATAGCCATTGGAAAAATTAAGATAAACATTAAATGAAATTTAAACTTTAATCATTTTCTTGTCTAAAATTAAAATATATGGTATAGTGTTTATGCAAAGAAAATTTGCATAAAATAAAAAAG
>CANRAC010000075.1 GCA_947628495.1 uncultured Bacilli bacterium | reverse complement strand
GAAAGTGATAATCCAAGAAATTATTGGAAAGTTTTAAAGCATAGGTTAAAACAAGAAGGAAATGAGTCGGTTACAAATTGTAACCAACTGAAATTAAAAGCACAGGATGGTAAATATTATAATACTGATGTTGTTGATATTGAAAATATGTTTAGATTAATTGAATCAATTCCAAGTAAAAATGCCGAACCTATCAAACAATGGTTAGCGAAATTAGGCTGTGAAAGAATTGATGAAGTATTTGATCCATCAATTGCGGCCCAAAGGTCTATTGATTTATATAGAGCAAAAGGTTATGAAGAAAAATGGATTACTAAAAGAATGCAAAGTATTCAAGATAGAAAAGCCCTTACTGATGTATGGAAAGATAATGGTATTACGGAAAGTAAAGAATTTGCTATATTAACTAACGAAATTTATAAAACTTGGTCTGGTATGACTGCTAAAGAATATAAAGAATATAAAGGTCTGCGTAAAGAATCGCTTCGTGATAACATGGATAACATAGAAGTATCTTTAACTGATATAAGTGAAGAGGTAACAAAAAGATTAGCCAAGAAAACTAAACCGAAAGGATTAAAGGAAAATTTAAAAGTTGCTCATGCTGGTGGTCAAGTAGCTAAAAATACAAGAGATGAGATTGAAAATTTACTTGGAGAGCCAGTTGTTACTAATCAAAATAAATTAAACTACCAATATATTGATGCAAAAGGAAAAATTGAAAATAAATCAAAAAATAATGAAAATTAAAAGTGAAAAAGTGCAGACATCGTCTGCACAAATTCCCAGGGTCACATAATATGCTTATCAAAGAGTTTGGTATATGGAACAAACATTTAATTAATGGTTGGAGTTATGATGCATTAGCATTTCAAATAAAAAGCAAATTGCATGAAAGGCAAGTTCTTGGAGACAAGTCAAATAATTTTTATGAAACTCTACCTAAACCTCAAAGTGACTTAGCAAAAGATAAATCAGCTATTTTTACTTAACTTAATTTTTTTCTTTAAAAAAAGGAAATGGGGAACTTTTCTATAATATTACTAATGAAAGATGTGAAACACGAAACATCTTTTAATAATTGTGGAAAGGAAAATTACTAAAAAATATTTTCTTTAAGGTAAAATTGAAAAAAGTATAAATACTTTTAAATAGTATACGATAGTATGTTTACAACTATGCGAAATAATGAAGAAGAAATATCTTTGTTCTTGGCATACTATACTAATAAAGATTATGAGTATATTTATAATAATTTACTTTTTTTAAAAAATAAATTAGATAAAACGAAAAATGTTGAAGCTAAAAGAACTGTGGATATGTTAGTTAATTTGGATGGAAAAGTATACAATATTGAAATGAATAATAATGCTAGTAAAACTATGCTGGAAAGAAATCTTGATTATAATAATAGGATTTATCATTCTAAAAGGGTAACAGGAAGTAAATATGAATACCAATATACAATTCAATTTAATATTAATAATTTTACATTTAAAGGTAATGATTCTACCATAGAAGAGTATTATATTCAAAACCAAAAATATATATTAACTGATAAAATAAAATTTGTTTTTATATATCTTCCCAACATTAGAAAAAAATACTATAATAAAGAAAAGTTGAGTAATCTTGAAAGATTATTAATGGTGTTTAATGAAAGTAATAAAAAAGAAGCTATGAAAATAGCTGGAGGAAGTGAAGTAATGAAAGAATATCGAAAAGAGGCTGAAGAAGCTAGTGCTTATGATGACATGATAGAAAGTTTAACATATGATCGAGAAGAAATGTTAAGATGTACCATGGAAATAGATAAAAGAAGAGAAATAGAAAAAGTGGTTGAAAAGGCAGTAAAAAAACAAGCGAAGAAACTGCCCAAGAAGTGCAAGAAAAGACAACTAAAGAATATGCTCTAAGTTTGCATCGTAATGGTGCATCTGCAGAATTAATTTGTAATTCATTGAATTTAACTCAAAAAGAATTAGAAGATATTTTAAAAGGTTAGATAATCTATTTAAGAGTCTAATCTTTTTATTTTTTTCGACGAAATATTATGGAATTTTATTTACTTTGAACGGTTATTTTGATATAATCGTTTTAGAATAAGGAGTGACTTATATGGATATGCAAAAAGAAGCCCAAATCGAATCGCTATTGTATAAATTATTGGAATTATTAAGCCCTGATAATGAAATAATTACAACAATCAAAAAAGAAGATGAGCAAGCTAAGGAAGATATAAAGAAAATTAATAAAGAAAATCCGGAACTGGAAAAACAAATTGAAGAATATAATGAAATATTACAATTGTTAGAAGAATATAGTAACGATCATAATGAATTGGGTAAAAAAAGTATTAATTTAATTGAAAAAGTAGAAGGTTTAACGTATAAGTTTGATAAGTATGTTGCCGAAAGCCGTGCAGTATATAAAAAATATCAAGAACAATTAGAAGAAGCGAAAAAACAAACTGAAGAAAATGAAAAAAGATTAACTGAAGCTAACGAAATTATTTCTGAAACACCTGCCAAATTAAAAGATGAACATGCCAAAATTGATCCTTTAAATGCCTCAATTAATCAAGTATTAAGTGGGGAAGTTAAATATTTAGCACCAGATCGTGTTGAAGAAATGTTAAATAAACTTGGTGTATTTAATCCTGAAGAAATTCAGTTGATTATTCCCGCAATTTGTTTCCCTGATACCTTTGGTTTCCGCGCAATTCATTTTAAATTTAATAATTCTGAAGACGATAAAACTAAAATTGGCGATATAATTAATAGAGCTTTTAGAGGAGCCGAAGAAGAAGAGAAAAAAAATAAGGCTGAAAAAACCAAAGTTACCGATATAAGTCCTTTAACAGATGAAGAAACTAAGAATAAGATAGAATATTTAGGCAAAGAATTTGGAATAAGTGCTGACGATATTAATTTGTATCCGCAAGTATTAAGTGTTTCTTTAGACCAATTACAATTTTATAAAAAAGAATTAGCAAAAGTTAATATTGATCCGCAATCTATTCGTTTAAAAACTTTAACAAGTGGAAATGTTGCAAAGTTTATTGAAAATGTTATGGTTTTTGCGGAATCCGGATATGAGTTAAATGAGATGACTATCAAAAAAGAAATTGCCTCTTTAGATACTAATGATCCTCTTGCTACAAAAAAAGCTATTGCTTTGATTAATGAAAGTGGTTTAACTTTGAGAAAGCAAAATGGCATGATAGCAGTAGAGCCTGTGACTAAAGAACTTTCTAAGTTAAGAAACGCTATTAAATTAGCAGCTGCGATTGATATTACATATTTTTCGGAACATCCAGAAAATTTAAATGTAATTGTCTCCGATACTTTAGCAAGAATCCTTTATTGCCAACAAAATGGTATTAATTATAAAGATAGTAATGGTAATTTTGAATCATTTGTTGAATCTGAAAAAGAATGGCAAGAAATATATGGTAATAATATTGACGAAACTATATTGCCATTAACTAAGGAATCTACGCAATTCATAAGTGAAGAAATTACTCCAGAAGCTAAATCAGCTTTGAAATCTGCCAATGATTTAGAAAATTTTATAAATAGTACTACAATAAATGCTGATAAAGAAGATTCATACAAAGAATTAACCCAAATTATTACGGAAATTAATACAAGTGAAAATCCATTAGTTATTGAAATTGAGAACTATAAATTCTTAGCGGCAGCTGTTAATAAAAATCTTATATATTTATTAAATGCTGATGTAAAAGATTCTAAAGAAGATATTATATTGAGTTCTTTGGTATATCGTAATCCTGTTTCTAAGGATGCTATTAAAGATTTGAAAGTGGCTATAAATCCTAATACACGTGGAATTAGTCAAAGATAGAGTTTAGGAGGAATAAAAATGGGCTTTTTAAAAGAATTAGATTTTACGAAAGATGAAATTGTTGCTGCTGAAAATAATGTGACCGATTTAATAATTAATGAAATATTAGATTCTAAAGAAATAGTATTACATAATTTACATTTCTTAAAAGATTATGGGGTAGAAAATTTTAAAGAAGTATTTATTAATTTTTGTTCATTATTTTTGATAGATCCTTCTAAGTTTGCTAATATATTTACTAAATATGATAAAGAAGATTTAATTGCTAAAATTAAAAGTAATGTAGCAATAGTGGAATTTTTATAAGAAGCTTTGCTTCTTTTTTTGCTTGTTATCCAAACAAATGTTTGATATAGTTTTATTGATATCTAATTGGCAGTAAAATGGAATTATGATATACTATATTAGTAGGGTGATAAAGATGCAGACATACTTAGAAAACTTAAATGAGAATCAATTAAAAGCTGTAACCCATATCGATGGACCGTGTCTAGTTATTGCTGGAGCGGGATCTGGTAAGACTAAAGTTCTAACTACAAGAATTGCTTATTTAATCGAACAAGGCATACCATCATGGCATATTTTAGCTATTACCTTTACGAATAAAGCTGCAAAGGAAATGCGAGATCGTTTAAATTTATTAGTTCCCAATCATCAAGCTTTCGTGGGAACTTTTCACTCTTTAGGCTTAAGAATTATTAAGGAAAATGCTCATCTTTTAAACTTAGAACGTAATTTTACGATTCTTGATAGTGATGATGTTACAAGTATAATCAGAAAAATTTTGAAAGACAAAGGTTATGATCCTAAAGAATATTCCCCTTCTTATATTAAAAATCGTATAAGTTTTATTAAAAACGAAATGTTAAATGAAAGCGAAATAGATGCTTTTTTTAATACGCCTGCCGAAAAAGTGGCAAAAGAAGTTTATTATGCTTATTTAGATAAATTGGCTGTGAATAATTCTGTAGATTTTGATGATTTACTAAGATTGCCAGTAGAATTATTTAAAAAACATCCAGATGTTTTAGACATGTATCAAGATCGTTTCCAATACGTTTTAATAGATGAATATCAGGATACTAATGAAGTTCAATATAAATTAAGTAAATTATTAGTAAGTAAACATCAAAATATTTTTGTTGTTGGGGATTCTAATCAAGCAATTTATGCTTTTCG
>CANRAC010000074.1 GCA_947628495.1 uncultured Bacilli bacterium | reverse complement strand
GCTTTAATTACCACGGGTGTTAAAGCGGCGGTATGCTTTAAAGATGGAGAAATTACACCTGAAGAAATTCGTGCCACCGAAACCGAAGAACAATTAATTAAAAGAGGTATTAATACAATTTTAAGCGATCATACTTCACCTAGTGAGCAAGTAAACATTTCTTTAGAGATAGAAAATATTCCCAAAATACTTTGCATGGTTTTAAATAATGAACATCAATATGAGGCAGATGAACGATCTTTACGTTACACGCCCGTTAAAGAAAGTGATTACATTTCTTCAGCCGAAGTTAATCTTTACAATAAATGGTTAAATATTTTTATTAATATTTTAAATCAGGAATATCATGACTTTTTCTTAAAATTTAATCAAGGAAAAAATGAAGAGCATACTCAAAAGAAAGTAGCTATTGCTATTAAAAAAATTGCTCAAGAAAATGCCCGTTATATGGTTGGTGTGTTTGTTCCTACAACTCTAACCTATACTGTCCCTTGGGCTCAAATAAATAAAATATGTAAGTACATGGATCGCATTATAACTAATCCGTTAAATGAATTCGAAGAACTATTAATTCCTTATTTTATAGACTTTCGTAATCAACTTTTAGATTTAAATGTTTTAATAACAGAACATCAAGCCAAAAAGCTATGTCCATCTTTAAATATAAAAGATACGGATAATCTTTTATATAAGAATAATAAATATTTAGATTTATCTTTATTCGCGGAGCGCAATCAATTTAGCGGTATTAAATTACCTAATGAGTATGGGGTAGCAATTAGTTATAATATGCAAATCTCTTGGGCATCTCTAGCCCAGTTTCATCGTCATCGCACTATGTATTTCGAAATGTTAACCCCAAATAAGGAAAGTAATAAATTTTATGTTCCCCTACTATTAAGCAATAAAAAAGAGCTAACTAAAGAGTGGCTTATGGATATGGCGCTAGTAAGCAAATATTATCCTCAAGGTCAACTACTAGAAGTTAATGTGACAGGACCTTTAAAAAATTTAATAAATTATGTTGGTAAAGAAAGAGCTTGTGAAAGAGCTTTCCTAGAAACAGAAGATATGTTTGTAAATAAAATGCTTCCGGATATTTACCATAATTTGTTTAAAGAAAATAAAGATGAACTAGCTGCAATTATAGCACCTTATATAAATAGACAAAGATGTATGTATCCTGATTATAATTGTCCTACTCCTTGTGGTCATGCCCGCGTAAGGGAACGCAAATTTTAAGAAGATGTAAAAAAAATCATGAAAATTTAAATCATGATTTTTTATTTTTTTCTTTATAATAACCTTTTCGGCAAATAAATTTATCAGTTGCCGCCAGTACTCCTGGTAATAAAAATAAGATTAATATTACCGAAGCAAAAGTTCCCTCGGAAATTGTTTCACAAATCTTCGTCGCAATAGCAGAAGCAAATCCAGCTACAATTAAAGTCACAATAATTAAGATTGATGATGAACTGATAATTGTCAGAATAGATTTATTATAAGCATTTATAACGGAGTCTTTAATGCCCATCGTCAGACGCGACTCCCGATAATAAGAAGTGTATACTATCGCATAATCAATCGTCGCTCCCATAAGAATTGCTTGCACAATTAGTAGTGATATAAAGTATACTGAGCCACCTGTTAAAGATATCGCACTCATTGTAATATAAACTGCTGTTTGAATAATTAAGACTAAAACAACAGGGATAATTAAATCTTTAAAAGTAATAGCTACGACAATAAAGATAAAGATCATAGTTAAAATCGTAATCTTATTTAATTCCTGATTAAATGTTTTACTAATCTCAACTGCCATTGGCGAGTCCCCGACTATATAAATATCATCTTTATTACCAATCTTTTTTTGCATGCTATTTATAAATGCATAGGTTTCTTTATTTTCTGCGGCATACTTAGTATTTAGGACAGCTCGCGAATATTTATCAGAAACAATTAATTTTTTAGATTTATCAACTGTCTTTTTCGCCGCAATTATTGTTTCTCTTTTTTCCTCATTTATAAAATCATTAAATCTTTTATCCGTAATAATATTCGAATTCAAATAATTAACAAATTCTTCTACAGTCATGCGCCAGGTAGGATTATATTCATTAGTACTTCCATAATACATATAAACTAAATCTAATAATGTTTTATCTAAATCATCACTTAACACATCCAGGATACCAAAAGCTTCATTGGAAGTATATTTGACTTGGTTAAGAGAATTATGCATTAAATTATTAATGGTTACTAATTTATTTTTTTGTTCATCATTAAAAGATGCCGCATATTTTGGATTATTCATTACATCATTAACCATAAAATCAACATCATTATATAAAGAAATATCATTATTGGCTTTGCTATATTTATAATCATATAAACTAAATAATAAACTGATGGTATCATTATCAATTCCTAATAACGAACTTAAATTAGATGCTGTATATAATTGAGAATTACTTGTGGAATTCATAACTTCAACAACTAAATTTAATTCTTTTAGAGTGGCTTTAGATAGTTGATTTTTTAATAAAGCATTATCTTTATTATTTATTAATAAATGAGCAAATTCTTGAGGAGTAATATATGTTTCTTCATGATAGTAGTCATAAACACCATAGATTTGTTTTACTTGTTCTTCACTAGTATTAGTTAAGGTACTTATCTCTTGATAAGAGTAAGTTAAATCAGTGTTATTAACAATTGCATAAGCAGTATTTAATAAATCACTTTTTCCTTCTAGATAAGAAGCCAATAATTGATTAGTTTTATTTTCATTTAAGAAATTAATTAATTCTTTGACGGAAATTTTAGCTAAATTATCTTTATGAGAATCATAGACTCCATAAATAACTTTAACTAGATTTTCGTCTTGACTAATGACACTAGCCAATTCTTTAACGGTATAAGCTTCTTTATTATTAATAAGCGCCTGGGCTTTAACAAGACTTGGCGTTAGTGTTTCTAATTGAGATGAATCTACACCCTCGGAAAATTCAGATAAAAGGGCTTTAAGAATATTAATAAAGTCACTAGGAGTCATTTGGTCTAATCCTTTTGCACTTATAGCTCCATCTAATTGGGCAAAAGTTTCTTCCCCAACTGTTTTCTCATTTATCGTAAATGTTTGATATAATTTCTCCTTAGTTAAAGGACTATTGGCTGTTAAATTTTTTAAAACTGTTAACTCTTCTTTTAAAACTGTTAACTCTTCTAGAGTTTGGTCATTAAAATATTGGGCATAACCATTTTGGGACATAGCCAAAGCCGTACTCGCAAATTCATTTAAAGTTAACTTTGTATCAGTTTTTGTCCCAGTATAATACAAATATAAAAGAGATAGAGAATTTTCATCTAAGTTTAAGCCTAAATTATTAAGAGATGATTGCATCATTTTTAAATCTAAAGGTGTATTTATATTTTTTTCATCACTTAACGTTTTTAAAAGGGTTAAAGATTTTAAAGTGTCTTCAGCAAACATATTTTTATAATTTTCTTGTTGGGCCATCTCTAAAGCAAAATTAGCAAATTCATTTAAAGTTAATTTTGTCTGGCTTTCCCCAGTAGTGCGATAAAACAAGAATAAATCTTTTACTTTATTTTCCTCTATACCAAATATATTAGCAATTTCTGATGCCTTCATTTTTTTGTTAATATTAGAAGGATCAGTAAAACTTTGTAAACGTTTTAAACTGGAAATTGTAGTCTTATCTAAACTAGCGGCATAATTAGGATCATTAGCAACATCATTCAGTAAGAAATTAACAAAATCTTTAATTGTCATTGTCGTATTTATATTTTTGCTATTATAATAAATTAAAATATTCTGGGCATCAGTTTCATTCATTCCTAAAATGCTGGCAATTTCGGCAGTCGATCTTGGTTTATTAATTAAATTTAGGGAAGTAAAGTTTTCCAGTAAATCCAAATTATTTTTAGTTTTAGAATCTATTGATTTCTTAAAATTATCATTAGGATAAATATCGGATTTTATAAAGGAAATAAATTCATTTAAAGTCATTTTATTATTTTCATCTTGATTATAATAATTATAATAAATTATCTTAATTAAATAATCATCTATTTGCGTGTCCTGTCCTAAATCCTTAAATTTTTGATTTAATTTTTCATAAGCTAATTTTTCATTAAGCGTGTTAGAATAACATAATACTTGATCTATTTTTTTATCTTTAGCTAGTTTTTGACAATATTGAGTCATTATATCTTCATATTTATTATTATAAACGATAGCCATTTGGTTCGCCGCAGGAAAAACTTTCCCTACTTGATCTTGCTCAGATGCTGTATATAAAATATTTATATTTCCTTTTAACAAAAAGGCTCCTACAAATAAAATGGCAATTAATCCGGCTTGCATAAAACGCGTTCTATAACTAAACTTACCTAATTTTGTTAAGTTCATCTTTGGTGTTTTTTTCTTGGTCTTAGCAATTAAATTATCAAAAAGCAACAGTAAAGCTGGTAAACATAAGAAAATACTTATTAAACTTAAAAGGACTCCTTTTGCTAGAACAAAACCTAAATCCCTACCAATTGTAAAACTCATAAATACTAAGGCTATTAATCCGACTATCGTGGTAACAGAACTACTAGATATAGCTTTAAAAGACTGATACAAAGCTTCTTTCATGGCTTCAATCTTATTAGGATTCTTTTCTTTTTCTTGTTTATATCTATTAGATAGCATAATCGAATAATCCATAGACAAAGCTAATTGTAATATCGCCACAATGGAATTAGTTATTGAAGAAACACTCGTAAACATGATATTCGTGCCTTTATTAATAAAGACAGCAATACCAATGGATATTAAATATAGCCAAGGCTCCACATAAGATTCACTTAAGATTATTAGGATAAGCATGGCAAAAGCGATGGCTAGTATGACAATTGAGGTTTGTAAAATCGGTTTATTCTCTTCATATATAGACCCGCTCATTCCCGCCGTTTTAAAATTATCTTGCACATTATTATATACATTAGTTGCTGTTTGAGAATGATCATAATCGTCTACATTTAGAACATATAAAGTATATTTTCCTTTATTGTATTCTTTCGTGTTTGCATATTCAACCGAACTTACACCTTTTATTTTTTGTAATTTTTTTAAAGTAGTTTTCTTTTCC
>CANRAC010000073.1 GCA_947628495.1 uncultured Bacilli bacterium | reverse complement strand
TTAAAAAAATATAGGAAAAATACTGATAATTAAAAGAAAAAACAGGTAGTTTGCATTAAACTATGCACACTACCATACTAAGTAGGAGGGTTTTATAATGATTTTATATGAAAATGAATTTGCTTGGAATGAAAATAAAGAAAAAGCAATGATTACTGTTTGTGGTTCAGAAGATACTACAATAGATGAAAATGATAAAAGAATAAGAGAGGAATATATAGAAAATATTTTTGCTAATGCTGAGAAATTTTCTGAACATATACATTTACGTAATGTTGTGGCTAGAACATTAAGAACTTTATTTGATAAATATAAGCCACTCTTAATTACATTAAGATTTGAAAGGCCAAAGGAAAATGAAGTTATAATATTTAAAAATGGAAAATTGGTCAATTATCATATTTTAAGACACTATGAACTTAGAGAATTGATTCGGCTAGATGTCTTTAATAATAGTTTAAAAGTAAAAATTGACCAAGATTATTATAATAATGTGTATACTCCAAAACAAGTACGAGCTGAAGTAGATGAGATATTACATTATTATGATTATTTAAATCATATTGAGCAAAAAAGTCTATCATTAACTGATAAAAAAATTATTGCGGCTTATGAATTGTTTTATGGAGAAGAACCAAAATTTTATTTAAATCTTAGTACAGCAAAATTGGTAAATATGGTTTTAGCTTTAAGGAAATATGGAATTCAATTAAATGCAGATGATAATAATTATAATATTATGCAAGAAATAGCTGATTTTGCCTATAAATATTATGACTTTAATTTAAGTGATGAAGTTTTTGATAATGCAACTAAAAATAGTATTATAGAAATAGGCGAGACTTATCGCCAAAATAATGTTGAACAAAATAATAATTTTACTAGACAATTAACTAACAAAAATAATTAATTTAAAAGATAGGGAGTTTTATTTATGATTTTACTTGATAAAAGTTATAAATTAGAAGATAAAAACACAAAAATTAAAGTATGTATAGCATACGATGAAAATATGAACATTAGGCAAGAAGATAAAGAAAATAGATTAAGTTACTTTGATAATCTTCTTAGTAATGTTAATTCTTCAGTTAATTTAGCAAACGTTATTTTATGGATTAAATCAATTTTTAGAGATTATAATTTAACATTTTTTAATATAATATTAAATACGGCAAATTTACATAGCACAGTAGCATTTGATCAAGATAAACTAGTAAATTTTAGCTATATTATTAAAGAAAATAATCAAGAGATTTTAAGAATTGAGAATGATAATTATAATATAAATACTAAAATTAATAGAAAGTATTATCAAAATAATTCTAATTATTCTCATGTAAATTTAAAAATTAAATCAATTTTAAAAGATTTTTTAAAAATGCAAGAAATTCAGTATACGACTTTAAAAGATTTTTTTGATATACAAGAAGTTAGCTATATACCTTTACACAATAAACGAAATCTTATTGAAATATATAATTCATTTTACAATGAAGTACCCAATTTTTCTTTAGCTTCAACAGAACAAAAAATGCAAAATATGATGTTTATTATCGAAAGTTGTGGCTTTTATTATGATTATCAATATTCTATAAAAGAAGAGGAAAAATTAGTTTATTCCCAAGAATTACAAAATGATATTGAAATATTGAAAAGTTATTATGTTGATGATATTGACGAATATTTAAGAAATAAGGAAACAGTAATTAATAACGATATCTCATTTATTGGTAAAAATATAAGAAAACATATAGATAATCTACCTGAGAATGAACAAGTTGAATTTTTAAACACTTTAATTTTTAATATAAGAAGCTCAAGAAATGGACATATTACTCCACAAGAAGAGCCATATAATGGTTTGATTAAACAATTAAGTAAAAAATATAAGTTAAATTTTTAATATAAAATCAAAATTGAAGGAGAGTTATAAATGAAAACCAAAGAAGAAGTAAATTATAATATGCAGGAGCGTTCTGAACTTCAAGATTATGAAGCAGGAGATATGTGGCAAAAAGCTCTAAAGTATTCCCTTTCGCAAGGATTAGTATACAGAATCAATGCTGATAATGGAGAAACTTTTGTTTTAGATATTGATGTTGATGATAATAATTACAAAATATCTTACAAAATTCAAAGTGAAGATTTTAAAATATTGCATTATGGTGCAGAGTCTAACATAAATCATGCCGCAGCCTTTAATGTTTTAGTTGCAAGTACATTGGCTTATTTAATTGATGTTTTTTATCCAAAAGAAGAAATGACTACCTTAGAGCCAAATATATATAAACTGACTTCTGTAAAAGAGGCGGAAAATAGTGTTAATACTAGACCAAAAATTGAAATTGATTTTAATAATGGGGAAATTTTTAAAGTTAATCCAGATTTAAAAGATGAAGTTTTAAAACTAATAGAAGAACATAATGTTGCTGTAAATCAACAAAAAAATGAATATCAGCGCTTAAAAACACCTAATAATTTTAAACATAGCACTAATTAAGGCTATGTTTTTTACTTTTTAATTGACACTTTTTTGTTAAGTGATATAATTAAATTGTAAATATATATAATAGAGAAGGGAAGTTTAATAAAATGAATTCATTAAAAGATTTGTTACAAGAATTAGGTATTTCTAAAGTAAGATTGGCTAAGTATTTGGGAGTTTCTCGTCAAATGGTTTATAATTATCTAGAATTAGATAGTATAAATAAATGGCCAAAAGAAAAAAAGTTATTATTATTTAAATTATTAGATATCGAAGATGGTGATGAAGACACTATTGCTAATATAAAAGTTAATACCGATTATTTAATGACGGTTGAAGGGCGTTTAAATAAAGGATTAAAAAGTGGGGGAGAATTTGATGCTTTCTTTGATTTAAAAGGATTAAAAAAAGAAGAGCAAACTCTTTTATCAGACATTGCCTACCTACTTAAAGAAAAATTGACTGATAGTGAAGATGAAGGGGAGCATGAACAAAATTATTATGCTATTTTGTATTTATATCATATGCTTCAATCAATTGATAATGTTCCTGAAATTAAATATATTTTCGGTTATATGTCTAAAACTACTGGATTTACGGATCCCGAAGATTACAAATTTAATGAAGATAAACAATTTATATTTGAAGGAATTTTGTACTCTGCCCTAACCCTATATAATAATGGGGGAGCCTCTCGTAGTAGAATAATGGAGACTCATAAGAGGTTTGTTCAAGAAATAGAACATAAAAAAGAAGAAACATTAAGTAGAACTCAACAACTAAATACGATAAAAGTTCAAGCATTAAAAGAATTAAATTATTCAGAAATAAACGAATCAAATGCTGCCGAAGTATTCGAAAAGATAGCAGAAATTCAATCTAGAAAGGTTTAATAATAGCTTATATTATTAAATTTTTTTAAAATATGTAACTTCCTATAATATATATTATGTTAACCGATAATAATTGATGTTATTTAATGAAGATTCAAATTATTAGTTATTTCATTAATGATAGTCTGATTTTGATTAAATAACACGGAATAAATTAAATATTCTTTCCATATTGATATTTCTGTTTTACTCCTCTCATCTAATATGCTAAAATCTTTTAAGAAATTTTTTAAACCTTCTAATTTTTTATTTATTTCTTTTCCTAATGGTGTTCTTGTATAATGTTGATTATTTACATACATAAAATAAAAATGTATTGTTACTACGTATATAGGAAATATAAATAACATTAGAAAAAGTATGTTTAAAACTTTTTTAGTCAAAATAAAAATTAGTAAATCTAAGGCTAATAATATAATTGTTGCAATCCAAACAAACAAATGTTTCTTCTTGTTTTTACAATTAATTATTAAATTTTTATTTATAGCCTCTTCTTTAATTAACATTTTCCATGTCGGATAATTAATATCTTTTAAATTATTTATATGTGTTAAAATATATTTTTCACTTTTATCAAGATAGGTGTAATCATTGTTTAAAATAATAATTTTTCCAGTTTTTTCATCTATTTTTATATAATTTTTTAATTGTAAATCTAAAATAGTTGCTATTATTTCTTTATTACTAATTTGATAGTCATCAATATAACTTAATATTGCTGGCGAATAATTGTTGATGATGTCTCGATAATATCCTTTGTAATTATTAAAATCTTCTTTATCAAAATAGTATTTTTGGGCTTCCTTTTTGGTAACTGATATGATAAGAATGGGAATAATAAATACACATGAACTGACTAAAGCTAAAATGAAATTTTTGTATATTTCATGGAAAAATAGCGTTTTTGTAAGAGGAGGCTCGAAAATAATTTCTTGAATAATACCTATCATTAGTAAACTAAAAATACCAATAAAGATTAAAAGAAAATATTTTAAGATTGTATGTTTTTTAAAAAAATTCATATTATTTTACCTCACTACTCTCTTTGTTTATAATTATAACATAAGAATAAGGTTTATAATTTAATTAAATGATATTTATATCATCAAAGTTAATAAAACAGTAATTATTCCACTAATTAAGCCATATATAATATACTTATTCTTTTTATATTTTAAAGCTTCTGGTAATAGTTCATTAATTGATAATGTGATCATTATACCTGCTACAAAAATTAATATAATACTAATTAAACTATTAGTTATAAATTTGGATAAGAATATATAAGCTAGTACTGCTCCAAAAGGTTCTGCCAAACCAGATATTAAAGTTTTTTTAATAGCTTGCCAATAACTGCCAGTAGCATAATAAATCGGTACTGCAATAGATATACCTTCTGGAATATTATGAAGCATTATAGCTATACCTAAAGATATTCCTAAACTAACATCTTTATAAGCACTCATAAAAGTGGCAACTCCTTCTGGTAAATTATGAAGCATTAAAGCCAACATGCTTAAAATACCAACTTTATATAAATTGTTAGAATTATTATATTTTTTAATTTTTTTGTTAATTAGATTTATGGAAATAACGCCAATTAAAAAGGATATAAGACAAATTATAATACATTTAAATAAATTATACTTTGAATATAAAATCAATGTAGAATTAGGGATTAAATCAGTAATAGAAATACATATCATTACGCTTAATGAAAAAGATAAACAAAATGTTATAAATTTACTAATATTTTGTTTTTTTATTTTAAAAAATATAACTAAAGCACCTAAAACGGTAGA
>CANRAC010000072.1 GCA_947628495.1 uncultured Bacilli bacterium | reverse complement strand
GTAATTGTGCAACTAGTTGCACAAATTCATCATCATTTTTATATTCATTATAAAAAGACTTCATATATTTTAAATTACGAACCGAAAATCCTTTTAAATTAGGAAAAGATATTTTTAACTCAATTGCAACATTATCAATAAATTTATTACCCCAAATACTATTTTCTTCTAATGTTTTACCAATATTATAATATAAATTAACTAGTTTTTTATTTGCATCATTCATGATTTCCAACTGAGTACTAGTTATTGCACTTTTAATATTATCAGCTACTTCTTGAAATGATTTTTCTAACATGACTAACCTCCTGTATATAAATATATTATACCATTTATTTAAAATATCTTGTATCATAATCAAATAAAAGCACTAGATTTTACCACCTAAATGCCACCTAAAAAGGATTTTTAAAATTTGGTTGCTTCGTAAACCCTTATAAATAAAGAAAACAAAAAACGGAGCGCAATTGCGCTCCTTCAGGGGGTTTTGGTTGATACACTCTCATCTATTAAAATCGTAAGAGTGACCAGCATGATGTTGTATCATGCTATATTCATGATATAATGAATTTAGATATTTGTCAATTATAATTCTCTTAAAATTTTTTAAGAACGTTAATAACAGTGGTGAAAGGAAGAATTAAGGGATTTTAATAACTTTAATTAAATTTAAAAAATTTTAATTAGAAATCAAACAATTAGTTACCAATATTTAAAATTGTTTATAAGTAGTTTTTAAAACGTGTTATACCGGAGTTTGACAGTTGATGATATAATAAATGTACAATAAAGCCTTTTGCAAAAAGGCTTTGTTTATGTCAAGTTTTTATTATTTTTGTGTTGTGCAACGTTACGCATTATGTTATAATAATCATATAAGGTAGGTGCTCTCTATGTATTTAAAGGCTAGCCCTAGTCATAAAGGTAAAATTTATCTTTCTTTCGTTCAGGGTTATAGAGATGACAATGGTAAAGTAAAACAAAGAACAATTCAAAAACTTGGTTATCTTGAGGATTTAAAAAAAGAATTTGAAGATCCTATCTCTCATTTTAAAGAAATTGCTAAGCAAAAATCACAAGATGAAATTACAGAATACACCATTAAAAATTTAAACTCTAAAATAATAGATAATGGTGATTCATCAAAGAATCTTGGTTATGTAATTTTGAAAAAAATTTATAATGAATTAGACATTTCTTCTTTACTTAATGAGAAAAATAAAATGTTAAAAGTTGATTATAGATTAAATGATATTTTTCAGTTATTGGTTTTATCTAGAATTCTTTTCCCAAATAGTAAACTTGCCACTTACAATAATAGAGAAATATTTTTTGATAAATTTAACTTTTCTGAGCAAGATATGTATCGTTCTTTTGACTATTTTTCTTCTTACAAAGACGAATTACTAACTTGGCTTTGGAAGAATACCAAAGATTTATATCAACGAGATACTTCTATTTCTTACTATGATACAACTAACTATTATTTTGAAATTTCTTATAACGATGAAGACACTTTAAATGAAAAAGGAGAAATTGTAAAAAAAGGACAAAGAAAAAAAGGTCCAAGTAAAGAACATAGAAAAACGCCTATTATACAAATGGGACTTTTAATGGATAAAAACGAAATTCCTATGTATTATGATTTATTTCCAGGAAACGAATCAGAAAAACTGCAAATGAGACCAACACTTAAAAAAACAAAAGCAAAGTTTGGAATTGATAGAACAATTATTGTTGCAGACCGTGGTCAAAATACTTCTGATAATACTGTTTTTATTGCTGGAAAAAATGATGATGATCATAAAAATCATGATGGCTATGTCTACGGGCAAAGTATTCTTGGTGCAGATAAAGAATTTAAAAAGTGGGCTTTAAATCAAGAAGATTTTCTATATGATAAGATATATGATGAAAAAGGAAAACTAATAACCTATCAAGAGCCCATTAAAGATGAAAATGGGAAAATAATAGGTTATGAAGAAAAACCTGCCATTTTCAAACATAAATCACGAGTTTATGCTAAAAAAGTTCAAATCCAAAAAGATGGTAAAAGGAATGTTACATATCAAATTTATCAAAAGCAAATGATTTACTACTCAAAAAAATATGCTGATAGACAGAAGCACTTACGAGATGTTGCAATTGAAAAAGCAAAAGATCTTATTAATAATCCCACTAAATATACTCAAGCAACTTCTTATGGATGTACTAAGTATATTAATAATATTAGTTTTGATGAAGAAACTGGTGAAATAAAAGAAGGAAAAAACTTATCTCTTAAATTAGATAAAATAAAAGAAGAAGAAAAATATGATGGTTATTATTCTATCGTTACTAGTGAGAAACATTTAACAGATAAAGAAATAAGAGATATTTACAAAGGGCTTTGGAAAATAGAAGAATCTTTTAAAATTACAAAATCAGAATTAGAAACAAGACCTGTGTTTGTTTGGACTGATGAGAGTATTGAAACACATTTTTTATCTTGTTTTGTTTCATTACTCATTATTAGATTATTAGAACAAAAGCTAAACAAAAAGTATTCTAATCCATATGTAATAGACTCATTAAGAAAGTATAATAGTACAAACATAGAACATGATATTTATCTTCAAAATTTTAGAAATGATGTAATTCAAGATTTAGAGAAAGTTTTTAATATTGATTTATCTAAAAAATACCTTACTTTATCTCAAATTAAAAAAATTTTAAATTTTTAGAAAATATGTTCCAATGTACAACATTTAAAAAACGAGCTAGCCCTTTAATTACTTGGGCTGGCTCATTTTTACTGTCAAAGTCATGATATAATGAATTTAGATATTTGTCAATTATATTCTCTTAAAAATTTCTAAGAAATTAATAACAGATTAGTGAAAGGAAAAATTAATGGATTTTAATATAGCTTTAATTAAATTTAAAAAATTTTAATTAGAAATCAAACAATTAGTTACCAATATTTAAAATTGTTTATAAGTAGTTTTTAAAACGTGTTATACTAATATAGTAGTGGGCGATAAGGATGAAAAAGAAAGATGTTAAATTAGTATTAAAAATTGTAGTAATAGTTGTTTTATTAACAGAACTTATTGCGGGATACTTTCATTTTGATTTAATTGGTAATCTTAATAATTTGTTTAATGAGTCTTATTCTTTAGAAGAAGTACCAAATTATACTGGTAAACCCTATGTTTTGATTAATGATAATGAGCCTAATTTTACCGAAGAAGATTATCAAAGACCGACTTTTGAAAATTATAGTAATCAAGATTTCTTAGGAAGAAGCCGAGTAGCTTTTGCCAATATATCTAAGGAATTAATGCCTACAGATAAAAGAGGAAGTATAGGCATGATTAAACCATCGGGATGGCATACCGTAAAGTATGATAATATTGATGGTAAATACCTCTATAATCGCTGTCATTTAATTGGTTTTCAATTAACCGGTGAAAATGCCAATGCCCAAAATTTAATTACTTGTACTAGGCAAATGAATACAGGTGCTATGCTTGATTATGAAAATAAAGTGGCCGAATATATCAAAAAAACTAACAACCATGTTTTATATCGCGTAACTCCGATATATGAAGGAAACAATCTGCTTGCTAGTGGGGTGCAAATGGAAGGACTATCATTAGAAGATGGCGGCCGGGGAATAAAGTTTAATATATATGTTTATAATGTGCAAGACGGTATTGCCATTGATTATACTAATGGTGCTAGTAAATTAAAGGAGTAAGGTATGAAAAAATATTTATACGATTACATAGCTTCAATTGATAAATTAATAAATAGTAAAACACTAATTACGAAAAAGATAGTAGAAGAACATTTAACTAAAATTCAATTTTTTCAACACGAAAGATTAATCCACTTACTAGTGACGCTTTTTTACTGTGTATTTATGTTGATATTTATGGGATTAGGTACCATATTTATTGGTTTTTTCCTAATCGGTTTAATTTTATTGATTTTTGTTTTATGTTATGTTATTCACTATTTCCGTTTGGAAAATGGTGTGCAATACTTATATAAACAATATGACAAATTACAGCAAAGAATAAAAAACTAACATTTAAAAAAATTTATTTCTAAGGTATAATTAAAAGAAGGAACGAAGCGGAGGATGATTAGATGGATGATAATATAGAAACGCTCGATTTAGAGGGAACTTCTAAAAAATTTAGCATGATTGAAAAATATGGGGAAGACTTAACTGCTCGGGAATATATTACCGATCCGGCGATAGCTCGAGAAGAAGAAATTAAACAAACAATCCTATGTTTACTTACTCCCGAAAAAAGTGCCTTATTAGTTGGTAAACCTGGTATCGGTAAAACAGCAATAGTGGAAGGCCTAGCCTATCGCATTCAAAAGAATATGGTTCCTGATGCTTTAAAAAATTGGCAATTAATAAAAATTAATATCACTAGTTTGCTTGGGGAAAGTGTTAGTGAAGGAGCTACCGAAAATCGATTAGAGCTTTTGATAGAAGAATTAAAAACGAAAAAACAGACTATTTTATTTATTGATGAAACTCATTTATTAACTAACAAGAGTCAAAATAATAATTTAGACTTTGCTAATATGTTAAAACCCGGTCTAGATCGTGGAACAATTAAAATGATTGGAGCAACAACTACCGAGGAATATGAGCAATATATCATCCGTGATCGCGCCTTTTTAAGACGTTTTCAAAAGATTGATGTTGCCGAAGCCGATAAAGATACGACGGTTAAAATTTTAATGGGAACATATCCTAAAATTGAAAAACAAATTGGGGCGAAAATGGAGTATACCGATTTTATTAAAGAAAGAATCATGCGTTTTATTGTCGAAATGACCGATGAATATAAAAGAGTGTATGAAGTAGCTTCTCGTTATCCGGATATTTGTTTAACCATTCTAGCTAATGCATATTCGTATGCGGTATTTGATAATGAGAAAGTTGTTAAATTAAAACATATATATAAAGCTATTTGTAATGCTAAAAATATTTATGAAGATGCCAAAAGAAAAGAAATAGAACGTTTTAAAATTGAATTTGCCGATATGATCAGAGATGAACAAGTAGACTTAAATGATATTTAGGTCTATTTTTTTTTACTTAAAATATAGTTTATTAGAGGTGAGTTGTTTGAAAAAGGGATTAATTATACTTTTAATGTTTTCATTTCTTTTTGTACCAATTGTTA
>CANRAC010000071.1 GCA_947628495.1 uncultured Bacilli bacterium | reverse complement strand
ATAACTGATAATAGCGATAACCTTCTCGGCTCTATTTGGCAGGAAGATGATGTTACTTATATGGAACTAATTCAAGAGAATCATTTGAAAGTCGCTATTAAACCTAGTTGCAACCATCAATCTTTTATCCCAGGTTTAGTGGATCAAATAACTAATAATTATCAAATTATTTATGAAATAAACGGATATAAAAATTCTTTAAATATAAAAAATACTATTGTCTATAATATTTTTATTTTAAATCAAGAATATCGTTTAGCCATATTCGCAAATTACACCAAAATAAGTAACAAACCTTCTTATGATTTTAAGGCGTTAGAACAAAATAATTTACTAAAATTAAAAAAAGAAACAAACTTTAGATAGTTATTTAAGTAATACTCTTTTAAAGTTTGTTTTTTCATTTAATATTTTTTCTGTTTCTTCAAATGTTAAATTTTCCAAATTAGGAATATCAAGAGAAATTAAAGCTTGATACTTTTGAATAATATTAGTTAAATAATAGGCACTAAAATAGGTTTCTTTAATTATTTCATTAAAACATTTTTCTTTATCGATAGCAACTAGCTTTAATAAATCTTCGGCTTTTTTGGCTGCTTCTTCATCGTTTTGTTTGTAACGAAATTGACCAACTTGAAAATAATAACTATTAAAAGGCGTAATAAAATTGTTTTCATCAGTAATTTTTAAAGTGTTAATATCTTGCATTAGCTTGTTTAATTTAGCTAAAAATTCTGTTATTAAATTGGGATATAGTTTTATAATCGTTATTAAATTTCTATAATTGGCTGATTGAAATTTTTCCATTACTTCATCTTTAGACATTCCTGATTCCGACATTATAGTTTGTAACCAATCTTGACTAATAGGAATTAAAGAATTATAAAAAGCCTCTACCGCCATGATGTGTTTATCAAGAAATTCAGGGCAAAAAAACATAGTTGAGAATTCGTAATCTATTGGTGGAGCGACATCAATGATTTGCTCTTCCTCAGCAATTAAATTAACATTTTCGTAATGATAATTTTGATCACCTCTTAAAATAGATAATAATATTTGCTCAGCAATCTTGCGCCCTAATTGGGGATTGCTTTTTAAAAATTTAGTTTCTAAAATATTTTTATAATCATAAAATTTCTCACAATAATTAATATAATTTTCTATATCTAAATTATTTTCTGGATGGTCTAAAAAATATTCATATATATTAACTAATTTTTGTTTTTGATTAACTAGATTTTTAACTATCGTTCCTTTATTATAATATTTTTCTTGTTCTTTAGACATATTTTCATAAATTGCTAAATGATATAACGGCGCCTGATTATCAAAATATGTTTTGACAATATAAGACCAATATACTTCACTATAAGCAAATAACGGCGTTGTATAAGGCTTTGTTTTAGAAAGCGGTTTAAATATATATTCTTCATTATCTATATTAAAAATTGGAAAATGTTTGGTACTTTTAACTTTGCCTTTAGCTTCACTAGTTAAATTACCCACCTTTTTTTGATTATCTAAATTCATTACTTGAAATAATTTTTCCATACTCTCACCTGTAGGTAATATTATAATATATTTTCTGAAAATCACCAAGATAAAATGCATATAACTACCATATTTTGCCAAGAATAAAAATGGTGAAGAATATGAACAAAATTGTGGAACGTTTACAAAAGGAATTTTTTAATAGCTCCGATTTAATAATAAAAACCGTTAATAATATTTATATCATATATTTAGAAAGTGTTTCTAGTAGCGATCGCATTAATGATTATGTTTTAAAAGAACTATCTTTAACCAATAAAAAAAATGGGCATAATTTAGAGTCATTAATAGCGGGACCAAATACAACCAAAATTCAAAAATATGACCAATTAGAATTTTATTTAGGAAATGGCTTTGTTCTAATTATTTATGAAAATGACGCTTATGCGGTCGAAGTCAAAGCCGATATTAATCGGAGTATTACCACCCCCGAAACCCAACCGGCTATTTATGGGCCTAAAGATGCCTTTAATGAAAATATTCAAAATAATTTAGGTTTAATTAAAAGACGTATTAAATCTAATACTTTAATTAATGAGGATTTTATTATAGGACGTAAGACCAAAACTAAAGTATCAATATTATATCTAAATGATATTGCCGAGGAAGCAACAGTAAAAAAAGTAAAACAACAGCTCAAAAGTATTGATATTGATGGTATTATTGATTCTGGTAATATTCATCAACTTTTAGAAAAAAATAATAAATCACCGTTTCCGACAATTAGATCAACAGAACGCCCGGATTATGCTTCAGCTAATTTGTTAGAAGGACGAATTGTTATTTTAGTGGATACTTCGCCTTTTGCACTTGTTTTACCCGTATTTTTTGTAGATTATATTAATCCGCAAGTCGATCAATATAGTAAAAGTTTAAATATTAATTTTTTAAAAGTTATTCGTTTAGCTTGTCTAATTTTAACTATTTTAGTTCCCGCTCTTTATATTGCAATTATAAATTATAATCCTGAAGTTATTCCTTTAAATCTCTTAGTTAATTTTGCCACCCAAAGAGATGGGGTCCCCTTTCCCGCTGCGGTAGAAGCAATTATAATGCTTTTAATTTGTGAAGTTCTAAGAGAAAGTGATATTCGTTTTCCCTCTTCTTATGGTAGTTCTATTTCCATCTTAGGAGCTTTAATTTTAGGAGAATCAGCCGTAACAGCGGGCATAGTTTCCCCCATTATGATTATTGTTGTTGCTTTAACTTTCATTACTAGCTTAATATTTACCGAATTAGAATTTATTAATTCGATAAGACATTTTCGCTTCCTATTCTTACTGGCCGCTGCCTTTTTTGGTTTATTTGGCCTAGTAATAGCCGGGGTTATTTTTATAACACATTTATGTAATACTTCTTCCTATGATAAACCTTTTTCTTACCCACTGGCACCTTTTGATCTAAATTATTTTCGAAAAGAATTATTTCAAAAACCGAAAATTAAAGATCGTCTCCGCAGCAAAATGCTGACCAATAAAAATTATGTTTCTCAGGGAGAAAATAAAATATGAAAAAAATTATTATCTTAATTATTACTCTGCTTTTTTTTACAGGTTGCTATGATTACACCGAACTAAATGATACCGCAATAATTTCCGGTATCGCCGCTGCTTATAAAAATAATAAATACGAAATAACTTTTGAAATAATTATTTTACAGAAAGATGATTCTGGTAGTCAAAGTCAATCCAAAACTATGCTCGTCACAGGTCAAGGGGAAAATCCTGCCAAAGCCTTTAATAATACGATTGGCAAAGTTGATAAAAAAGTTATCTTTGATCATTTACAAGTAGTTTTATTAGATGAATCATTAGCTAAAAAGGAAGGCATTAAACATCTATCCAATTATTTATTTAGAGATATTCATATTTCTAACAACTTTTATTACATTATTGCTAAAGATACTAGTGCCAAAAAAATATTAGCAACTAAAATTAAGAATGAACCAGTTGTATCCAATGCTTTAATAGGTTTATTTAAAAATCAAAATGATGCCGAAATATTTGATTTACATAGTGAATTTGATTATTTATACGCCCAATTAAAAGAAGGTAAGAAGGATATTCTTATTCCTTCCGTTACATTAAATAATTCCAAAATATCCTTAGCTAGTTCCGGAGTTTTCATTAAGGATAAGTTAAAAGAATATTTAACTAAAAATGAATCGCAAACCGTTAATCTTTTAAACGATAAAGTCGAAAATGCCTTATATAGTAAACAAAATATTGCCATTACAGTTTATAAAAATAATACGAAAATAAACCTTAAAAATAATACTGTACATATAAAAGTTAATGCTGAAGGATTAATTCGTTGTTTAAATAAAGATTACGTTTTAAGAACCGGCAAGATTAACAAAAAGCTCTCTATAGATTTTAGCAAACTAATTAAAAAAGATATCAAAAAATTAATTGAAAAATCTATCGATACTAACAGTGATTTTCTGGGCATAAGGAATTTATATTATCGAACCTATCCCGCTAAATATGAAAAAAATATTTGGAAAAAATTAAATTACAAAATTGAGGTGAATTTAGAAGTAAATAGAAATGGCCAAGCATTTGAGGTGATAAATTGATAACTAAAAGACAATATAAAATATTAAGTTTCTTTTTAACTAGATCATTATTTTTTGGTTTAGGTATTACCAAAATATTTCATTTAAGCAAAAATGATGCCTGGATAAGTGGAATAATTGGAACTTTAATCGGATTAGGAATAATTAGCTTAATTTACTATTTAAAAAAAGGTAATTTAAATTTTAGTCAATTTTTAAAACATGGTTTTTGGGGTTCTATAACCAAAATACTAGTTCTTCTGCTCGCTTCTTTTTGTATCCATGATGTTTTTTTATCTTTAACTACTATGACTTCATCATTTTTATTACCCCAAACACCATCGATTATCATTGCCATTGCGGTTTTACTGACAATAATATATGGTAATTACAAAGGTGTTGCATCTTTTGCCAAAGTGGCCGAAATATTACTTCCAATAAGTCTTGTTATTTTTGCTTTTAAGGTCGGCTCTAGTTTAATAATTACGGATTATAATAATTTTCTGCCTTTTCTTTATGGTCATAAATTAGGCATTATAAAGGCTAGCATTGTCTATGCTTTATTAAGTACGGTTCCGTCTTTACTTTTAGTTAATGTAGATAAAGTTAAACTAAATTATAAAGACTTTATTTTGGGATATTTAATAGGCAGTTGCACTATTATTTTAACCTTAATATCTGTTAATGGCGTTTTAGGACCAACTTTAGCAAATATTTTAAGATTCCCCGAATATATGACTTTAAAGAAACTGAGAATTTACAATTTTATTGAAAATATTGAAAATATATTAACTTTCACTTGGTTATTTGATTTAATAGTCTTAGGTTTTATGAGCGCTTACAATATCAAGAAGATATTTAAAATGAGCATAAATAAACCATCTATATCTAAGATAATGTATTTAGGTTGGACAGTGTTAATTATGTTGATTGCCGTATATGTCTTTAATAAACATTATTATTTAGCCTTAGATTTATATAATCTCGAATGTTTTATTTTAGGCGGTTTTATAATCGTGATATTATCTTGTTTATTTATATTAAAACATACAAAAAATATAGCTAAATCTTAGCTATATTTTTAATTACCTTTAATTTGATTCATTACTTCTTCAGCAAAGTTTTCTTCTCT
>CANRAC010000070.1 GCA_947628495.1 uncultured Bacilli bacterium | reverse complement strand
TATAAATTGTTGATGAGGACATGTTAATTAAAGCTCTTAAATAAAGTGATTTAGGAATAGTGAGAACCTAAAGTTAACCTTTAATTAATCCTACCTAGGAATGTAGTTAATACCTACCGGTTAAAACCGTTATCTTAAATCAAGCGAAAAAAAGGATGGTACCGCATTATTTGCTCCTTGCAAGTAGTGTGGTTTTTATTTTAGAAAGAAGGGAAAATAATGAAATTAAGTCGTTTAAATATTAAGAAAATTAACTTAAATGATGTGGCTGATAATTATGCGGGCCAAGATATTCTAATGAAGTTAGGAGAACTTTATCAGTTTGAAAGTGGGATTTATGGTTATGGTAATATCTGGACTAAATTAGAAAGAGTAGTAGAAGATATTATTATTGATGAATTAGATAAAGCAGGTTGTATTCAAGTGGAATTTCCTAAATTACAACCACGTAAAATTTGGGATCAATCTAAGCGTTGGGATATGTATACTAAAGATGGGGACATTATGTTTACTTTAAATAATAATTTAGGAGAATATGGTCTTGCTCCTACGGCGGAAGAATGTGCCACTTTATTTGGAGCTAATCGTTTGCCTTCTTATAAAAATTTACCAACTACTTATTATCAAATAGGAGAAAAATTTCGTAAAGAAATAAGAGCTCGTGGTTATTTGTTTCGTCCTCGTACTTTCGTGATGATGGATGCTTATTCCTTTGATAAAACAGCGGAAGACATGCGTAAAACTTATGAGTTAATGCATGAAGTTTATTTAAAAATATTCGCTCGTTTAGGTATTAAAATTATTCCTACTGTAAGTGATAATGGGGTAATAGGTGGAAGTGTTGCAGAAGAATTCCAAGCTATTACTAAATTGGGTGAAGATAACATTTTATATGACGAGCAAACAAATATTGGTTTAAATAAAGAAGTTCTAGAATTTGCAAATAAAGAAGAATATTTAAAACAATTAAATATTGCCGATATTAATAATTTAAAAGAATATCCAGCGGTTGAACTAGGAAACAATTTTCAATTAGGGACTAAGTATTCTGAGAGTATGCAATTATATTATATTGATGAAGATGGAAAACAAAAGCCTTATTATATGGGATGTTATGGTATTGGTTTAGGACGTATTATTGCTTGTTTAATTGAAAATAATATTATTTTTAAAAACGAAAAAGTTAAAGGATTTTCTTTACCATATAATATTGCTTATTATAAAGTGCAAATTATTTATAATGAACAAAATAAAGAAAAAGCCGAAGATTTATATCAACAATTAATGGCTAGTGGAGTCAAAGCTATTCTTGATGACCGTGAAAATTTAAACATTGGTAATAGAATTAATGATGTCTACGTTTTAGGAACGCCAACGATGATTGTTTTAGGTAATAAATTTAATGATGTCGAATATGAAGTTGAAGATACTAAAGATGGGCAAATTACTAAAGTTTTAAAAGAAGATATAATTCAATATTTTCTAAATAAAAATTAATCTTTGCGAAATAAAATTTATGTGTTATAATAGCAGATATATTTTAAAGGAGAAGGAGAACAAATATGGATTGTAAAGATATAGTGGAATTTGAGGATTTTATTTATTTAGGACCAGACAGTATATTAGTAAAACAATTGTCATTGGATCCTCAATTTCAAGACCCAGATGTAAATAATTATGCTGTTTTAGAAGTAGGGACACTTAAAGTTAAAGCAACTTTGCACTTGGTAAAAAATAGTATTCTATTTAATTTAGTAAATATTCAAGGCAGTTTGACGCCAAGAGAGCTAAATATTTTAGCTGCAAAAATTCAAAATAAAAATGATGCCTTTTTATATCCTAAAAAGGAAGAAGACCCTGCTGTTTTAAAACGAAAAAGAATTAAGGAGAAGGCCTTATGAGCAATATTTTAGAAAAAGAATATCCAGAGCTAAATATCACTAAAAAAACTATAGAGAATATCCGAAAACATCCTCAATTATATCAAAATGTGCCTGTTAGAGTGGCAATGGGAAAAATTTATACTACGGAAGAGTTCCAAAAAAGAAGTGATAAAATATTATCCACGCCATTACCTGGTGGAAAACCAGCAGTATTAAGAAGGCAAAGAAAAAAATAAATGGAAGATTATGTGCTTCCATTTTTTCTTTATTCGTTTGTTTTTGCATATTATTTATTATATAATAATTACTGGTGATATAAATGTTTGAATATATGGGTGACAGATTAAGTGAAGCTATAAAAAATATTAAGGGCATGGGTAAAATTACAGAACAAAATATAACAGATGCCATGCGTGAAATTCGGATGGCTTTACTAGAAGCGGATGTTAACTATCAAGTAGTAAAAGAATTTACCAATAAAGTTAAAGAAAAAGCTTTAGGGGAAGAAGTAGCAAAGTCCTTAAAACCAGAGGAATTATTTATTAAAATTGTCAAAGATGAGCTAGTAAGCTTATTAGGGGAAGACTCCGTACCTTTAGAGGTAACTAAAAAGCCAACTATTTTAATGCTTGCAGGTTTACAAGGATCAGGAAAAACAACGACTAGTGGTAAGTTAGCTAATATGCTAAGAAAAAAACATAATAAAAAACCTTTACTAGTTGCTTGTGATGTTTATCGTCCCGCGGCAATTGATCAATTAAAAGATATTGGTAAACAGCTTAATATTGAAGTTTACACAGAAGGTAAAAAAGACCCGGTTGAAATTGTCCAAAATGCTTTAGTTTATGCCAAAGACAATGGTTTTGATTATATTATTATTGATACAGCTGGTCGTTTACATGTTGATGAAGCTTTAATGGCGGAGCTTAAAAATATTTGTGAAGTTGCTCATCCTGAAGAGATTATTTTAGTTATTGATGCCATGATGGGTCAAGATGCTATTAATGTTATAACGGGCTTTAATGAAGCTTTATCCTTAACCGGTTGTATTTTAACTAAACTAGATGGTGATACCAAAGGTGGTGTTGCTTTATCAGTAAGACATTTAACTAATGTTCCTATTAAATTTATTGGTGATTCCGAAAAAATGGATGGTCTTTCCGAATTTGTGCCGGTACGCATGGCCGAGCGTATTTTAGGTATGGGAGATATCTTATCAATTGCCGAAAAGGTTGAAGGCGTAATATCCGAGGATGAAGCCAAAATGCAAGCCAAGAAAATGCGTCAAGGTAAATATGATTTAGAAGATTTTCTAGCTAATTTAAAACAAATAAAAAAACTAGGCCCTCTTGAAAATATTATTAAAATGCTACCGGGTGCGCGTAAAATGGGTCTTAACAATATTAATATAGATCCTAAAGATATGGCTCATGTAGAGGCCATAGTATTATCTATGACGAAAGAAGAACGTCGCCATCCGGAAATCTTAAAAGCTACTCGTAAACAAAGAATCGCCAAAGGTAGCGGCCGTTCTGTGGAGGAAGTAAATCGTTTATTAAAACAATTTGATCAAATGAAGCAAATGATGAAGCAAATGAGTAGTGGAAATTTTAAAATGCCATTTTAGATTTCAATATGTTTTAGAATATCCTACGATAATGAGGAGTTGATAGTATGAATGATTATGAAATAGCTAGGCAGACCAATTTAAAACCAATTAAAGAATTAATTAAAAAATATAATATTTCGGAAGATTTAATTGAAGAATACGGGAAGTATAAAGCGAAAATTGATTATACTAAGATTGCCAATAATAAGAAAGGAAAATTAATATTGGTTACATCTACTTCACCAACACCAAGTGGAGAAGGAAAAACAACTTTAGCTATTGGCATTAATGATGCTTTAAATCAATTAGGCCAAAAAAGTATTGTCGCTTTAAGAGAACCCTCTTTAGGTCCTGTCTTTGGCATTAAAGGAGGAGCTTGTGGCGGGGGCTATGCTCAAGTAGCACCTATGGATGACATTAATTTGCATTTTACAGGGGATATTCATGCTGTTACAGCCTGTAATAATTTATTGGCTTCGATTATTGATAATCACTTATATTGGGGCAATAAATTAAATTTAGATGAACAGAAAATTGCTTTTAAAAGATGCTTAGATATTAATGACCGCGCTTTAAGAAATATTAAACTTGCTAATCGAGAAGAATCTTTTAATATATCAACTGCTTCCGAAATAATGGCTATTTTATGTTTATCACAAAATATGGAAGATTTGAAAAAACGCTTAGGGGAAATATTTATTGGTTTTACGAAAGATAATAAAAAAGTGTTTGCTAAAGATTTAGATTGTGTAGGGGCTTTAGCTATCTTACTTAAAGATGCTCTAAAACCTAATTTAGTTCAAACTTTAGAAAATAATTTAGCTGTTGTTCATGGCGGCCCTTTTGCTAATATTGCCCACGGAACTAATTCTATTATTTCTACTAATTTAGCTTTATCTTTAGCGGATTATGTCGTGTGTGAAGCAGGTTTCGGCAGTGACATGGGCGGGTTTAAATATTTTGATTTAATTAAACGTACCTTTAATTTAAATCCCCAAGTAGTTGTCATTAATACAACTATTAAAGGCTTAAAATATAATGGTCATGACAATTTAAGTGAGGGACTGACTAATTTAGATTACCATGTCCAAAATATGCAAAAATTTAGTGAAAATATTATCGTGGTTTTAAATGAATTTACTACCGATACTAAAGAGGAAATAGCTTTATTAAAAGAAAGATGCCAAAAACTTAAAGTAGCATTCGCTATTAGTCAAGCCTTTAGTAAAGGGGGAGAAGGCTGTTTTGATGTAGCCTCTAAAATAGTTGATTTAGCTTCTAAAGAAGTTAAGGACATTACTTTACCATATGATCTTGAAGATGATCTATTTACCAAAATAAAAAAAGTATGTACTAATTATTTAGCTGCTAAAGATGTAGTTATTTCCGATAATATTAAAGATAAATTTGCTTTAATAGCTCAAAGTTTTCCAAATCTACCTATCTGTATTGCCAAAACTCAGTATTCAATTAGCGATAATAAAGATTTATTAGGATATCCTAAAAATCATATTATGACAATTAGCGATATAGAAGTAGCCAATGGCGCGGGATTTATTGTGGTTAGTATGGGAAGTATCCTGCGTATGCCGGGTTTAGCTCAAAAAGCCAATTATTTGAACATGGATATAACTGATGATGTTATAAAAGGTTTATTTTAACTCGTTTTGCCTATACAGGATATTCAAAATATTCATAAGATACACTAGAAAGGATAGTGTATTTTAATGTTATTAAATAAGCGTTGTATGGATAAAAGTGAACAAATGGATTATGCTGCAACAGGAGATTACAGTGCTATGAATATGGGTATGGGAGCAAATCCTTGTTGTGAAAATCAATTTCCAGGAGTGACTTGTCCACCAATTT
>CANRAC010000069.1 GCA_947628495.1 uncultured Bacilli bacterium | reverse complement strand
TATTTTATAAGTAAAATGATTATTATAAAGAGAAACACAATAATTAATTGTGTGAAATTATTCTCACGCATAATTATTAGCCTCCTAACTATAATGTTTAGGAAAGCTCTTGCCTAGAGATCTTGTGCATCCAGAAGAAGATTAGCATATTTAAATTTTAATAGCAAAAGACAAAAAAAGAATTTTTGCAATTATTTTTCTACAATAATTCCTTTTTTGTTTAAGCAATTTTTTAATTTTTGCATTAAATTTTCGGCAAATTTTAATTTTTCGTATATTTATAATTGTTCTGAAGCACATTTTAACATTTCCCTGTATTATAAGATTACTTTTTATCCATTATTACACAGTATTTTACAAAATATTGTGCATTTTATAACAAATATACACAGTTTTAAATGATTTTTTGTATATTTTTATACATGATAAAACTAGCGTAAAAGCTAGTTTATTTTAAAATTATTAATAGTACGTTGTGGAGTTGCTGAATAAATGCTATCAACAAAATCATTAGTTCCGTTTTTAACAGCATAATAAGCATCCATTTTAACTTTAGAACTATTTGCTAATTGATCAGCATTATTAGCTCCAGCTATTATATTTTGTGCATCCTGTTTTAAAGCTTGATACATATCCTTAACAAATGTATTAGCATCAAGATAATTAATATATGCTAATTTACCTTCTGCTTGTTTAAAACGATCCATACGATATTGTTTAAAGGTTATATTATCATTACCAGTTATTTTCTTTAATGCCATTAAATCAGTTTTTACGCCATTGGCATCGGCATGAATGTTACTATAGTATTCCACATAACCATCGACATAACCTTTATATCCTAGCATTTCATAAGCAAATAATTTAAGACTGTATGAATCTGGACGACCATAATCATTATATGGCGCATACCAGCGAGTTTTTTGTAATTTCTCCGCTCCATACTTATTATCACCAAAGTAAGTACCGGCACTAGGCATTCCAGGATAAACAGTTAACATGTTATCATATAAGCTTTCGACGGCATTCATTCCTAAACCTTTACCCATTAGATTCATATTGCCTATTTCTTCAGCACTAATTTTACTATATTGCGTAGTTTTATATTTTTGAGATTCATCCGCACTATCAATATTTTTATACGAAATCTTAAAAGCTACGGCTGCTTGTTCTTCTTTCGTAAGTTGGACAAACGCTTGGGCTTCCAAATAATCAAGAATGTAATAAGTATCAAATAATTTATTATAGAAATCATGAATTTTTTGCGGTGAGTCTATTCGACTTGGTGATAAGTTTGTCGAAATATTATTTTTATTTTGCTCATCATATTCGATACTAATATTCATACTTATTTCGCCACTAGACCATCTTTGAGATAAGTTACCATCTGCATAATCTTCGCCTCCAGCATTCCAACGACGACCATTATTTAGTAAGAATAATCGCGCATCTTGGTTATGGGCACTTTCATGAGACCATGTGCCATATGCAGTTAAAGCGGAATAAGCAACATATTTTACTTGAGAACCATTAGCTCCGGCGGCTGTGCCATTATCATTAGTAAATTGATACAATGGCTCAGAGAAGTTTTTATGGAACCCTTCTTCAGTAACATATGGACTTTGATATGTATTTTGACCATTTTCATCTTTGGTAAAACGATGATCAATTTGAATATTGTGAATAGCATTAAAATATTTAGCATCTTGGATAATTTTTGAAGCCGTAGTGTAATAAGTTTTTACTTTTACAGCATATTCTCTAATTAACTTATCTAAAGCTTCTGCTCCTTCTTTCGTATCCGGATTTGCCACATAAGTACGTTCAGAACCAATTAAGAATTGGGTTGGACTAGAAAGAATATAAGTCGAATTTTTCGGTAAAGTTAAAATTACTAAGGCATAATTTTGCCATGTACTTCTAATATGTGACCATGCGGTATAAGTAATATCGGCACGATCATCAATATTCAATTCTAATAAATATCCTTGGAAAGTATCCGCAAACCAACTATCTGCTGTGGTAGCATTATCTTTAAAAATCTTAATCAAATATTCAATGTATTGAGTGACATCCGTTATATTTGTATATGGTTTAAAGATTCGATTGTAAGTATTATTAGTATGATCAGTTTCAAAGTTAGCTTCATAAGCTAAGAAATTTAAGGTAATATCATCCGGATTTAAAATACTATTAAAGCCTGTCATATTAAAGAAGGTAAAATCGTGTAACTTGATACCGTTAATATCAACATTATACCAACGACTTAAATAATTATAGACATATAATACTTTCTTTAATTTATCATTTTCTTTTAAAGTTTGTTCAATATATTTGGCTATTTCGCCTTCTCCGGCTGTTTGATTACTGTTAGTTAAATATTTTAACAAGAACTCTTTTAATTCATATTTAGTTACTTCATTATAATGATCGCGATATAATCTACTATCATTAACCGTTGTTAAAGGATCTAAATCATTTGTATAATCTAATTCTTCCAAATAAGCTAAAAGATTGTTAACTAAAGAAGAATTTTCATCAATAAGATAATGATTATAAGTATAATCTATTTTTAAATCACTGATACGATAACCAACTATGGAACCATTTAATTTATCAAATACCACATTATAACTTTTAACTTGTTCGTTTTTAAATACTAATTTTAGTTTCTTAATCTTTTTATAATCTGTTTTGGTTAAATAAGTTACTAAGTTACCTTTCTCATCAAGAGGAATTATATGGGCTATTTCTTGTTGATTTAAAATATTATTTGCCTCAATTTTCTCCCCATTTACAACAACCTTTTCGCTATCATAGAATGGCATTAGTAAATATAAGTTTTTATAAAGAATTTCTTTATTTTCATCATATTTCTCATTTTCTTTAATTCTATCACTATTAGGAATAGAAGTTTTTTCAATTTTTAGAAGCGGAGGATTATCATAATTAGAATTAGGTAATTCCCAAATATCTTCTGTAAACTTAGCTTTATCTTTAAAGAAATTGGCATTTATATCAGCTTGAGAAGTGGTTATAAAAGCTTCTCCTTCATTTTTATTAAATTTCGATTCGGTTAATTGGTAATTATTTGTAGAACTATCTAATGGTTTACCGGAAACAACGCCATATCCATAATTACCTGTACTTAAGCTAACGTTATTTTGTAAGCTAACTCCATTTGAGCCAGCTATGCCACCATTGCCATTATCATCAAATGAGAATCCAAAGGTAATCTTGGTATAACAGTTAGTAATTGCTGCATTATTTTCCGCAATACCAGCTATACCTCCAATAAAATGCCAGCCTGCTTCCATACTACCCGTAACATAGCAGTTTTCAACTTGAGCATTATTTAAACGTCCGACTATTCCCCCAATTACTTGGTTATATGTGCCATTATAGAATTGTAAATTAGAGACTTTAGATTGTGATATGACTGTGCCATTATCTGCTTGACCAACTAAAGCTCCGGAACCATTAACACCATTTCGGCGTTCTAAGAAATCTACAAGTATACCGCTAATTTCAGATTTAGATGCGGTCTCAGCTATTAAACCTTTACTATCGGCTTTTAACTTGATGTTATTAAAGCGTAAATTTTTAATAGTAGCGCCATCGGTTTTTTGGAATAAAGCCAAATTTAAATTTTTAATGGCATGGCCTTGACCGTTTAGCGTACCGGAAAATGTCTCTGCAATCAAATAGCTAGTTTCAGCATCAAATCCTGTTGCATCTAAATCGTGATCTAATATATATTCACCACTTGGGTCAGCTTTAATTTTTTCAATTAATGAAGCAAAGGTTTCCGGACGGGCATCATTAGTAGCCTTTTCTCCTTCCACTTTACCATAATCAATTTTTAATTCTTCGACTTCTTTGCCATTTTCCGAAATTTGGCCATCATAATCTAAGACTAAAATTAGATGATTATCTTCATTTATTTCTACTCTTTTTATATTACAGTAAATATCGGGCATTGAGCTCATTGTTATTTTTACATAATATTTATTCTTATTTTTTTCGATATCATTAGTATCTACACTTTCGACTACCGACGCAACATTATTTTCGTTTTTAAATAAAACTGTATCAGTTATATCTTTAAGCTCAATTCGATTTTCGGCAAATGATATTACTTCATCTAATAATAAAGCATTTGAATAGTTATTAGCATTACCCTCTTCACTATCTCGATCATAAGAACCATATACTTTTATGTAATATCTGACGATATTTTTATCTTTATTAAAGCTAATAGGTTTATCCTCATACTTATAATCGCTACCTATTTGCTTATTATCTTCATCAAAAATCTTTACGATAAGATTGCCATTTAAAGCACGATCCGAATCTATTTTTTGCATTTCTATTGTAATTGTATTATCTTTTTCCTCATATGAGAAATTATTTACCTGTGGAGTATCTTTTAAAATTTCAACTGTACATTTAGCAGGATTAGTTAATTTCATGACCTTACCACTTTTTAAAATGATATTGGAAATAGTTATTTCTTGTAAACCAACATTGTCAGTTCCTTCTAAATAAGTAAAATATTCACCATTTTCTTTAGTTACAGCATATTCTTTATCTAAATAAATAATTTTATCTATATCCGTATTTAGTTTTGGATCTAAACCGTCAAAATCCCATACTAATTTAATTTCTTCATCTTTTTCAAAGTATTTATTGTCTTTTTTACTAATTGCTTTTAGATTACTTATCTGGGCATTTTGATATAATGATTCATCGTATAATCCATAAGTTGTAGTAAAGATTGGCTCATTTAGATAATAATTATCTTCCGTTGTTAAAGTATTAGTATCCAAATCATAATCGGCTAGAACTTCTAGTTGTAAAGGAATGTTAGCAGGTACACTATCAAAAGTAACAACATTATGACCTAATTGTAAATTCAACTGTGTTTGTTGGTTATTTAAAACAATTTGACCATTTTTAAATTCCCCTGGAACATCTTCTTTAATATCAAAACTAAACTTAACAGTTTTTAAATCATAATTTTCCTCTTCAACCTTAAAGTTTTCAATGTATGGCTTGTCTCTTAGGACATCAACTTTTAAATTCTTTTCGGCTACATCATAGATAGAACCATCTAAGAACATGACTCTAGTAGTTTTTATGTCAGTAATACCTGGTTGATCAGGCACTTTAAGCGATACTGTATAAGTTGCTAAAGACCCATTAGCTTTCGTTCTTAAAGCCGTATAATTTAATCCATTGATAGTTAATCCACTTACCATATTTCCCGTAGCTTTACCTAAATCAGTTGGTACGACAATTTCGTAATTAACATAGATTATTTCGCTTTTTTTAGGATATTTATAAGCATCTTTAGACAAATACTGCGCTTTGATATAAATATTTGGCGTCACAGAAATCTCAGCTTGAGCTAATTCTTTTTCCACAAAATTATGATTAGCAGCT
>CANRAC010000068.1 GCA_947628495.1 uncultured Bacilli bacterium | reverse complement strand
TAAAATAGGCGTTTGCACTTCTAAAAAATTTAAATCGTGCATTTTATTACGTAAGAAATGTAATACCTCACTACGCAGATTCATATTAGCTCTAACCTTGGCATTACGCATATCTAAGTAACGATATTTCAAGCGTACTTCTTCGTTTATTTTAACCGAATCCTCAATTTCAAAAGGTAAGTTTTCTTTCTTTTCTGATAGTACTTCTAACTCTTGGCACATAATTTCTATTTGCCCTGTTTTAATTTTCGGATTAATAGTATCTTCATCTCGTAAAATTACTTCACCTTTTACTTTTATAACACTTTCTTTATTAACATGAGCAAGTAAGCTATCATCATGAACAACAACTTGAGTTGTCCCCTCTTCATCACGCAAATCAATAAACATTACTCCGCCGTGATCGCGTATAGTGGAAACAAATCCCGATATTGTGACTTCTTTCCCTAAATCATTTGTGGTTAACTGCCCACAATTATGGGTACGATACTTATTAGCTTTCATAATCTTCCTCCTTTAAATAAAAAGAGCTTTCCATCCGCTAAGGGACGAAAAGCTTCGTGGTACCACCCAAATTTACCAATTATCTTGGCCTTCATTAAAATAACGTTTTTAACCGACGCACTTTCCTACTATTAATTTCAGAAAGTGAACTCCGAGGTGTTCTTTCATATTTATTAAAGTATCCATTTTCACCAACTAGGACTCTCTTTTAAATTAATTTAAATATTACTTTTCCTCATCTTCGTTTTTGAAAATCAAATATATCTTAACACAATGATATTTTGATGTCAATTATCTATATTGTATGCGTCTCTAAAGAATTTATACCTAAATTTATCTCAGTTTGTCTCTTTATAAATGGAAGTGAATAAATCTTGCTCTTCTTGCGGTTTATTACTAAGTTCAGGTAATTTTGGCAAATCACTTAGGCTAGCTAAACCAAAAAAATCTAAAAAATCACTAGTTGTGGCATATAAATTAGGACGCCCGGGCATAGTTGATTTTCCCACTTCTTTTAAAAAGTTTTTAGCTACGAGTTTTCTAATCATAAAAGCCGAAGATATGCCGCGAATTTCATCAACTTCCACGCGAGTGATTGGTTGATTATAGGCAATAATAGCCAAGGTCTCTAAAGCTGCTTGCGAAAGCATATTACTTTCAGGATTCTCAATTAATTTTTGATAATAATTTTTATGTTCCTTTTTAGTCGTTAATTTAAAGGCATCCCCTAAATAACTAATGCGAATTCCTCTGTTATCAGCTTCATAACTATGTTTTAGTTCTAAAAGCATTTTCTTTACTTCTTCCGAATCTTTTTCTAATATTTCACTTAGAGCATTCAAAGTAATTCCTTCATCACCAACAACAAATAATATTCCTTCCAAAACTCCTAATAAATTCATAACTACACTCTTTTCTCAATTAATATATTTCCAAAATTACTATCCTGGGATAAAATAATTTCTTTATTCTTACTCATATCTAAAATAGATAAAAACGTCACTACTACATAAGGTTTATTAAAACTTTCAAATAATTCATGGAAATTTAATTTTGATTTTTTTTCTAATAATTTCCGAATGGCACTAACGCGTTCTTTAACACTTATTTCTTTGCGAGCAATTTTAGTATCAAGGGGTTTATTATATTCTTCGCGTTTTTTCATTTCCAAAAAGGCATTTAATAAATCCTCTAAGGTAATAGCACTGCTATTTAACACTTTATTTTCGTTATATTCACTAATGTTTGTCGGCTCCTTGGTGTAAACTTCATTTCTTTTCGCATTTAATAATTTGAAATCTTCTGTTATATCTTTATACATTTGATATTCTAATAATTTGTTTTTTAAATCTTCTTCCGAAGAAAATTCATACTCTTCTTCATCTTCTTCAATATTTTGATTTAGTAATAGTTTACTTTTCAAGCGCAATAATTCTGCAGCCATGACTAAATAAGAACTGGCTATATCAATATTTAAATCTTGCATTTGATGGATAAATTCTAAATATTCTTCGATTATTTGAGATACTTCAATTTCATAAATATCCATTTTTTCTTTTTTAACTAAATGCAAAAGAAGATCTAAAGGACCTTCAAAATCATTAATATGAAAATTCACTATTTATCACTTCCTATTAATTGCAAGAAAAACGCATGGCTTCCATCTCAAACTTCACGACATCCGGTGTTGTGTCTTTAGCAAAATAGTTGGCACTTAAATTACTAATATTGGCTGCGGCTAAATCTATTTGGGTATTCATTGTAAAGGAATTTGGAGTGCTAACTATATTAGAGCTTACTCCTTCGTTATTATTTAAACTAGCGGCCTTGGTCGTATATTCTCTTAAAGTCTCGTTAAATGTATTAACATCTGAATTGGTATATTCGTAAATATCATTTATTGTTTGTAATTTATCTTTATTAAAATAGTATTTAAGACTACTATTTTTATCGGTGCAAGTTAAAACATTCATATCATTTTCCACATTGCTTACTGTTACCTCAGGATAGTCATCGGCTGTTTTTTCATCAATAGTTATTAAACTAGCATTATTATAAGCGTTTTCACTTATTAATAGTTTTAGATTCAGTTTTTCACCAACCGAAATATTTTTACTACTGACAATTTTAACTCTTTCAATTAATGTCTTTTCCGCAGTATACATTTCCAAGAAATAACCCTTATTTAAATCTACTACGGTTTTTCCTTGATTTTCAACAGTTAAATTAAGATAAAAATCATCAGAACTCTCTTTATTAATTTCGGAAAATTTTAAATCATTAAAAGTAAACGTTGTGTTAGCAGGATCAATTTCATAGTACACAATTTCCTCTTCTTCTGGAATTTGTTCATTATCATTTTGCGTAGGTTCATTTACCGATTGCTCTACAGGAGCATTACGATTATCTAAATAACTTTTAATATAAGGAAGGCCAAAGGTTACGCCAATCAAAATTATGAAAAACACGATTAATCCAAACACGCCTTTTTGTTTTTCCTTTTCTAACTCCCCTATTACTTGGGCTTGCATATTGGGAGTTTCCACTTTTTTTTCTTCTGGGTTTTCAACACCTTCTGTTTTTTCTACTTTTTCATTATTATCCATTTTTTATCCCTTCATTCTTCCCTTTAATTATAGCAAAAAGATACATAAAAGCCAATAAAAAACCAAAGATATTAATCTTTTGGCTTGAATATTAAAGTCATTATAAAGGCAAAAACAACAGTTGCCGTTATCCCCGCACTAGTGGTAGAGAGCATATTTTGAAAAATTCCTAAGATTCCATTTTGTAAATACCCATCTAAACCGGCATGATATAAAAGATTACCAAAGGATGTTATCGGTAAGGAAGCTCCAGCTCCGGCCAGTTCAATAATCTTATCATAAACATCAAAGAAACCTAAGATTGCTCCTAAAACAACAAACATGCTCGTAACATGACCAAAAGTTAAACATGTATTATCAATAATGACTTGAGCAATTAAGCATAACAATCCGACAAAAACAAAGGCATAAACATATGTCATGGTCTTACCTCCAAACTAAAAGCATGAGCAATGGCCGGGATAGTATGTTTTTGATTACACATAACGGGCGAATGTAATGATCCCGTCCCCACCACTAAGATTTTTTTATATTTCTTCTGTTTTAGAATTTTATTAAATAACACTAAAGGCAAAGCTACAGGTCCACTAGCTCCGGCGAATGTTTCTTGCTCATTGGTATAAATTTGCGTCCCGGCATCTAAATGATTTTTTAATTTAATTTTATTATTTTGTTCAAAAAAATCACTTAATATTGCCGTTCCGACTTTGCCTAAATCCCCCGTTAAAATTAAATCATAATAATTAATATTCCTTTTTAAATCTTGAAGATGGTTAAGAATGGTTTTGGCCGCTGCTGGAGCCATTACCGCTCCCATATTAAAGGTATCCTTAATGCCAAAGTCCACTACTTTGCCAATCGTCGCACTTTCAACTTTTATTTTACTTTCTTTGTTAGATAGCAATGTGGCCACTGCTCCCGTAGCTGTAAAAGTTGAACGTTTAGGTTTTAGTGCTCCATACTCCACCGGAAAACGAAATTGTTTTTCACTAGTTAAATTGTGAGAACTGGTAATAGCTACCGCTGATTTAAAAAATTTTGTTTCTAATAAATTAGAAGCTACTATAACACTTTCCACAAACGAAGCACAAGCACTATAAATTCCTAAAAAAGGGATATCATAATTACGCAAATTATAGGAAGTGGCTGTAATTTGATTCATCAAGTCCCCTCCGACAATAATTCCGACATCTTCAGGATGCATATTATTTTTAAAAAGCAAGTTATCTAAAACATTGCGTTGCATTTTTATTTCCATATCTTCAAAAGTTTTTTCATTATCATAAAAATCACTCAAATAATTATTAAAACTTATTTGCCCATTTTTTTCATAAGGACCTACTATGGTGGCTTCGTCATTTAAGTAAACATTTCTAAATAAAATACTAGACATTAATTATCACTCCAATAATAACCAAAATAAAAGCACTAATTACGCCGTATAAAATAACACTCCCCGCCATTTTAAAACAATTAGATCCTACGCCTTGAATTAAACCATCTTGTTTATAATCAAGAGCGGCACTGGTTACGGAATGGGCAAAACCAGTAATCGGAATAATAATCGCTGCTTTTAAAAATGTAGTTATTTTATCAAATACTCCTAAAGCTGTTAATAAACAGGCAAAGAAGATAAAAATAATCATCATCCAAACCGTGGCATCTAAAACCGTCAAATTAAATAAACGTCTTAAAAACTGCATAATAAGTTCAGCTAGTACGCCAAATAATCCACCAAAAATAAAAGCTTTTAGAGCATTTAAAAAGCGATCTTCCTTAGGCGTATTTTTTTTGACTATTTTTCCGTATTGTTCTTTATTCATTAAAAAAACCTCCATTTTTATTATGAAAGTTTTTCAATTAGTTATGCACATTCTTTAGCATAAACCCGCATTTTAGCTAGACCTTTACTCTCGCATCTGGATACTTTTACTTGTGATAAACCTAATTTTTGAGCTATTTCTTGTTGCGTCATGTCATGATAATATCGATAATTTATCACTTGTTTTTCTAAGGGAGTTAAATTAACCATTGTTTCTTCTAAGAAAATTTTGTCTTCAATATTAACTTTTTCATTACTAGCTATATTATCTATATAACTTTTATTATCATAAATTTCTTCTTCTAAGCTAGAAGCTTTTTGACAAGCGACAATAGTGGCATTTAATAGATAATCATCTATATTTAACTCTTTAGCAATATCACTCATAGATGGAATTTTTCCATTCAGTTGAGCCATTTGTTGATAAGTAGTCATTATATTTCGATATAATTTCCATGTATCTTTACTAATTTTAAAATCATTTGTCTTAGAAATTAAAGCATACATATGTCCATAAACATTTTTATAAGCATAAGTTGTAAATTTTACCTC